>JBCCAW010000595.1:0-3725 GCA_039814655.1 Myxococcota bacterium
CCTCCTCGCGCGCGAAGCCCTCGGCGGCCTGGGCCGCATCCGGATGCACCTGGATCGAGAGCGGGCGCGCCGCGGCCAGCAGCTTCAGGAGATAGGGCAGGCCGCCGAAGCGCCGGGCCACCTCCGCGCCCAGGAGCGCCTCCGGCGCCGCGGCCACGCGCGCATCCAGTGCGCCGGCGACGACGCCCTCGAGGGCCTCCGCGGGCCCCTGCGGGTGCGCCCCGTACCACGCCTCGGCGACGGGCTCCCCGCTGGCCGGCAACCCGAGCAGGTCCGGAATGCGATGCGCGTCCCCCCAGGCGTAGCGCTTGAGCGCAGGACGAAGACGCAGCGGGGCCATGGCGTGCGGGGCATAGCGCAGCGCAACGGCACGCGCCCGGGCCTCATGGCGGTGTGCGCGCTTCAGGCCCTCCGACGGCCGCGCAGCCCCGGTTCCTGCTGTCGTCGAAACGCTACCTCGCCGATGCGGAGGCGTTGCCTCGTCTCCGAGTAGTCTCGCTCCATGGGAATCCGCCACGTCGTCTTTCTACCCCTGACGCTCGCCGCCCCCGCGCTCGCCGGCTGCGCAACGGCGACGAGCGAGGACCCGGCGGCGAACGCGAACGCGGCGGCACCGACGTCCGGCTCCGACGCCGTCGAGGAGGCGGGCCCCGCGCGGCCAGAGGCCCCGGGCGTGGCACGGCTCCACCCGCCGCTGGCGACCTACGTGCGGGCCCAGGTGCTCCCGGGCGTGACCGCGCTCGCCGAGGAGCGGCGCTACGAGCTCGACAAGATCGCCCGGTACCTTCGCCAGGAGCTCACCGACGACGCGCCGGCACGGCTGACCTTCATCTGCACGCACAACTCCCGGCGGAGCCACTTGAGCCAGCTCTGGGCGAGCGCGGCGGCCGTCTGGTTCGGCGTCGAGGGCCTCGAGACCTACAGCGGCGGCACGGAAGCGACGGCCTTCAACCCGCGCGCCGTCGCGGCCCTCGAGCGCGCGGGCTTCGCCATCGACAGGCCCGCGCAAAGCACGGACAACCCGCGCTACGCGGTGCGCATGGGCCCGGAGCTTCCTCCGGCCATCGCCTTTTCCAAGGTCTACGATGAAGCCCCGAACCCCAGCGAGGACTTCGCCGCCATCATGACCTGCTCCGCCGCCGACGCGTCCTGTCCCTTCATTCCCGGGGCCGAGCTTCGCGTCGGCATTCCCTACGAGGACCCGAAGGCGGCGGACGGAACGCCCGAGGAAGCGGCGACCTACGACGCCCGTAGCCGGCAGATCGCGACGGAGATGTTCTACGTGCTGAGCCACGTCTCCGGCGCCTCCTAGAACTCCGACCGCATTTCCGTTGCGGTTTCTCCAGGTCCGGTGCCTAGATGTGCTGCGGCGACGCTCGCGCGCAGGGGTGCGCAGCCGAGCACGCAGGAGGCATGGATGGTCTACGAAGTTCCGGCGCGCGTCCGAGAGGGCGCGGCGACGCCCATCGACAGCATGGACCGCTACCGCGAGCATTACGCGAAGGCGGCCAATGACCCGAACCAGTTCTGGCTCGACATCACCAAGAGCCGGGTGCACTGGCGCAAAGAGCCGACGGAGGGGCTGCGCGGCTCCTTCGCCTCCATCAAAGACGGGCCCCTCTGCTGGTTCGCCGATGGGCAGCTGAACGTCACGGAGAGCTGCCTCGACCAGCACCTGGAGACCCGCGGGGACAAGGTCGCCATCCTCTGGGAGGGCAACGAGCCCGGCGAGAACCGACGCATCACCTACCGCGAGCTTCACGGGATGGTGTGCCAGGCGGCGAACGCGCTCCAGGAGCTCGGCCTGAGGAAGGGCGAGCGCGCCATCATCTACATGGGCATGGTGCCGGAGGCCGCGGTGGCCATGCTCGCCTGCGCCCGGGTCGGAGCCATTCACTCCGTGGTCTTCGGCGGCTTCAGCGCCGACGCGCTCTCGGACCGCATTCGCGACTGCGGCGCCGAGCTGGTGATCACCCAGGACTTCTCCTACCGCGGCAAGAAGCAGATCCCCCTCAAGGCCACCGTCGACGAGGCCGTGAAGGCCGCGCCGAGCGTCAAGAAGGTGCTCTGCGTGAAGCGCACCGGTGGCGAGGTGGCCTGGGACGGCGACCGCGACGTCTGGTGGCACGAGGCCGTGGACGCGGCGAGCACCGAGCACGCGGCGGAGATCGTCGACGCCGAGCACCCGCTCTTCATCCTGTACACCTCGGGTTCGACGGGGCGGCCGAAGGGCGTGGTGCATACCTGCGGCGGCTACATCACCTACACGGCCTACACGCACGCCACGGTCTTCGATTTGCGCGAGGACGACGTCTACGGGTGCGTGGCGGACATCGGCTGGATCACCGGCCACAGCTACATCGTCTACGGACCGCTGGCGAACGGCGCGACGACGCTCATGTTCGAGGCGCTCCCCACCTACCCGGACGCGGGCCGCTACTGGGACATGGTGGAGCGGCTGAAGATCTCGATCTTCTACACGGCGCCCACGGCCATTCGGGCCCTGGCGGCGCAGGGCGATGACTTCGTCACGAAGTACGACCGGTCCTCGCTCCGCATCCTCGGCACGGTCGGTGAGCCCATCAACCCGGAGGCCTGGGAGTGGTACCACCGGGTGGTCGGCCAGGGCGGATGCAACATCGTCGACACCTTCTGGCAGACGGAGACCGGCGGCATCGTCATCAGCCCCATCGGCCCCGCGACGCCGACCAAGCCCGGCTCGGCGACCTTCCCCATGCCGGGCATCCTCCCGGTGCTGAAGACCGCCGAAGGCGCGACCGTGCGCGGTCCCGGGGACGGGCTGCTCTGCATGGAGCATCCCTGGCCCGGCCAGGCGCGCACCGTGTGGGGGGACCACCCTCGCTTCGTCTCGACCTACTTCGACATGATGCCGGGCAACTATTTCACCGGCGACGGCTGCCGCCGCGACGAGGACGGCTACCACTGGATCACCGGCCGCGTGGACGACGTGATCAACGTGAGCGGGCACCGCATGGGTACGGCAGAGTTCGAGTCGGCGCTCGTCAGCGTCGAAGAGGTGGCCGAAGCCGCCGTGGTGGGCTTCCCGCACGAGATCAAGGGCCAAGGCGTCTACGCCTACGTCGTCGCCCAGCCGGGTCAGGCCATCGACGTGGGCGCGCTCAACGGCACGGTGCGGAGCCAGATCGGTGCCGTCGCGAAGGTGGACAAGTTCCAGGTCGTGCCCGGGCTGCCGAAGACGCGCTCCGGCAAGGTGATGCGCCGCATCCTCCGAAAGATCGCCGAGGGCCGCGGCAACGAGCTCGGCGACGTCTCGACGCTCGCCGATCCCGGCGTGGTCGACCAGATCAAGGAAGGCTTCCAGGGCACGGCCTGAGTCCACGAAGCGCTCTCGCGCAGTGTCGCCTCGCGCGGTGTAGCCTCGCGCGATGGGCCTCCTCGACCCCACCCCACCTCCCTACGACGCGCTCGAGTGGGCCGGGAAGCCCTTCGCCGACAAGGCGCGGCTCGTCTGCCAGAGCTGGGCGCTGCAGGGCTACGGGTCGCCGCCCACGGTGCTCGTCCTCTACGGGCTGAAGGTCTTCTTCTATCTCTGGGCCTGGGCTGCCTTCGTCGGGTTCACGCCGGGGCTCGAAGGCGGCCTCGGGGCCCTGGGGAGCTGGTGGGCCGAGCCCATCGCATTTCAGAAGTTCATCCTCTGGTCCCTGCTCTTCGAGGTCCTCGGCCTCGGCTGCGGGAGCGGACCG
>JBCCAW010000393.1:0-5663 GCA_039814655.1 Myxococcota bacterium
CCTGCGCACCGGCGCAGGGCGGCGCCAACGCTTCGTCGACCGCGCCCACGCAGGGCGTGCCCCCCGGGTCTTGCACCTGCCCATCGATGCGAAGGGGGGCGCCCAGTTCCACGTCGAAGTCCGGGACGAAGTCGCCGGTGCTTTCGACGTGCAGGTCCGGCAGGACTTGCCACGCCCTCCCCGTGGCCGGCTCCGGCTGGAAGAAGACGTCATAGACACCCACGTCCAGGCGAAGCTGAAAGAAGCCGCTCTCGCCGGTGGTTTGAACGACGCGGGCGGCTTGCTCCAGCGGCGTCGCGCCTGGCCGCGGAACGGCGCGAATGGTGACCGGCTCACCGAAACCCACCTGGGAAGCCGTCAGGTCGCCCTCGAAGCTGGTGCGGGTCTGGAGATCGAAGCCCTGACCGAGGAGCTCGGTCACGCCCTCGTCGGGCGTGAGTATGAGATCCTCGACGTGAATGGCCGTGGTTCCATCGTCGCTCACGGGCGTGATGGTCACGCGGTACTCGCCGGCGAGAATCTCGGCGGTGAAGCCGCCTCGGTCGTCGACGCGTTCCGGCGGCGCGGAGAAGACCCCCGGCGGCCCGGAGGTCGCGTCCACGAGCGAGAGAGAGGACAGCTCGATGAGCGCCCCTTCGGCGACCATGGAGTTCGGGAGGCGAACGGAGCCGCCGTAGCAGAGACGGCGCGGTCGAGGTGCGAGGATCTGAAGCACTTCCCCCGGCACGAGGAAGGCCGGGTCGACGGTCGTCGTCGGCACCAGCGCGCCCGCTTCTGCCGGGACAGAGGGGCAGCCTTCGCTGCCACTTCGCTCCGTGGGGGCGACGCTCAAGAGGTAGTCGGGCGAGGCGTCCGGCGAGATGACCAGGGCGAAGATCCCCTGCGCGTCCGTCTCACCGACGGAGGAGACGAGCGCGCCGCTGCGGCGCTCGGAAGCACGGACGCTCAAACCTGGGAGGGGCCGGCGCGCGCCTCCGGGAGCCTCTTCGAGCACCACGCCCACGAGGCGACACCCCGTCGCCCGCCCGGGGCCGCAGGCCGTATCGAGGCTGTCGGGGTAGCTGAGCGGTAGAGGCAATAGCTCACCCAGCGGCGGGGTACGCAGCCCCTCGAAACGCCGCGGCGGCAGACGTCGGGACCAGGGAACGCCGGCGGCGTCCAGGCTGGGGAGGGGCAACACTTCGAGCGTGTAGGTGGCGTCCGCGAGGAGCGACGCGACGAAGTCCACGTCGTCGCCAGCCACGGTCTCGACGGTCACCGCGGGGTCGTCGACGGGCCCAGGCTCCCCTTCCCGCGTGAAGCGGAGATCGGCGGCGACGACCTCCTCTCCCACGCGGAGCGTGCCTTGCGCGCGAACGGTGGCCGGCAGCGTGAGCGTCTGCTGCGATGTCGCGTCCACGATGGTTCGCGACGGGAGGCTCACGCGAGGCGTGCTCACGTCCTCGGCCCGGGAGCTCCCGAGCACCTGGAAGATGACCTCGAGCGGCTCGGAGACGACGGCGGCCACGCAGCTGCCGCTCGGCACGTCGCAGACTTCGGCGCCCTCGCAGTCCGAGTCCGCCACGCATACCGGCGCCTCGCCCGGGAGCGGCCCCGTGAGCTCGAAGCAGCCGCTGAGCCATAGCGTCATCGCGGCCCCGGTTAGCGCGCGGCTCACGGAGGGCACTCCGAGATGACGATGTCCTGCCCCGGCCGCTCGGTGACCAGGAGCCAGTAGACGGTCCGCGCCAGGTCGCCGGGCACGAGCGGCTGCCCCGTGTCGATGCGCAGGAAGTCCCCGGACGCAAAGACGGTCAGCCGGCGGCACGGCGAGCTGCCGTCCGGTGGACGCAGGTTGGAAAAGGGAATGCGGATGGTCTCGCGCCTCGCGATGGCGCCGCCCTGGGGCTCGAGGGTCCGGTTGACGAAGGCGACGCTGCGGTTGTCCCCGGGCAGGTCGAGGAGGGCGACGACGGCCAGCCGCTGCGTGACGTTGAGATCCTGCACTTCGATTTCGAAGACGAGCGAGTCCCTCTCGCCCATGGCGGTGTCCGTCGTGTCGACAGTCGTGATCTCCTCGGCGCTGATGACGACGGCGCCGGGGTCCACGGGGTTGGTCACGTCGAAGATCACCGGCGGCGCGTTCGGGAGCACCGGCGGGTCGAGGGGGTCCGTGACCAGGCATCCCGCGAGGAGCGCGAAGGCGGAGCCGACGAGTCCTCGCCTCCTCATGGCGCCTCCGGCGCCAGGGACTCGCGCTCGAGGTAGCGAAAGACCGTCCGCGGGTCGACGCCGAGGTCCCGGGCCGTGCGCGTCCGGTTGCCCCCGTTGCGCTCGAGGATTTCGAGAATGTAGCGCCGCGTGTAGTCCTCGCGGGCCTCGGCCAGGGGCACCACCGGGCGCACCTGGTCGGCGCTCAGATCGAGGTCCTCGGGCCCCACGAGCGTCTTGTCCGCCAGCACGATGGCCTTCTTGATGCGGTTTTCGAGCTGGCGGACGTTGCCTGGCCAGTCGTAGGCGCGCATGGCCGTGAGCGCCCCCGGCGTGAAGCCCTTCACCGCGGCGTCGTAGGCCTTCGCGTGCTTCTGCAAGAGGTACTTCGCGATGACGACCACGTCCTCGCCGCGCTCGCGAAGCGGCGGCAGGTGCAGGTTCACCACGTTGAGCCGGTAGTAGAGATCTTCGCGGAAGGCGCCGCGCTCGATCTCCTTTTCGAGCTCCCGATTCGTCGCCGCGAGCACGCGAATGTCGACGCGCTCGTTCTTCGCGTCGCCCACCTTCACCACGATGCGCTCCTGAAGCGCGCGGAGCAGCTTTACCTGGAGCGCCGTCGGCATCTCGCCGATCTCGTCGAGAAAGAGCGTGCCGCCGCTCGCCTGCTGGAACTTGCCCTCGCGGCTCGCCACGGCGCCGGTGAAGGCGCCACGGACATGCCCGAAGAGCTCGGACTCCATGAGGTTCTCGGGAATGGCGCCGCAGTTCACGACCACGAAGGGCCCTTCGCCGCGGCGCGAGCGCCTGTGAATCTCCCGGGCGATGAGCTCCTTGCCCGTGCCCGTCTCGCCGGTGATCAGCACGCTGACGTCCGTCGCCGCGACCTTCTCGACGCGCCCGAAGACCTCGAGCAGGCTGGGACAAGAGCCGATGATGTCGCCGAAACGCCGGTCCTCGAGCTGTCCGGCCATGCGCTCCCGGTCGAGGTGCAGCTCGTCGAGGAGGATGGCGTTCTGCAGGATGAGCGACGCCTGCCCGGCGAAGATGGCGAGCACGTCGAGGGACGACTCCTCGAAGAGGCTCACGACGTTGTCGTTGCCCACGTAGATGATGCCGAGGAGCTGCCCTTGGGCCATGAGCGGCGCCGCCATGACGCTGCAGAGGCGCAGGTTCATGACGCTCTCGGCGGTCTTGAACAGGGTGTCGTTGAGCGCGTCGCTGACGATGACCGGCTTCCGGCGTTCCACGACCTGCGCCACGATGGAGTCGGAGAGCTGCTCGACGCCCGCGGGGATGGACTCGCGCTTCACGTTGCGCGCCGCGGCCACCGTGGGCTCCCCTTCACGAAGCAGGAGCACGAAGCCCTTGGCCGCGTTCGTCACGTCGATGACCGCGTCCAGGAGCGCGTCGATCTGTTCGGCCACGCTGCCGATCTCAAGCAGCCGCCGGTTGAACTCGGACAGCTTCACCATGCCGGCCAGCTCGGCCTGCCGGTCGTCCTCCGCGGGAACGCCGGGGGCGACCTCGTCGTAGACGCTGAAGACGAGCTCTACGCCCTCGGCCAGCTCGATGCGGTCGTTGTGGAAGACCTTGGCGCGCCTCTTCTTCTTGCCGTTGACGAGCATGGAGCCGGCCCGCTCCACCTCGGCCAGCGTGAAGTCGCGCCCGTCGAAGACGACCTGGGCGTGAAACTCGGCCAGGCTCGGCTCCGGGAGGACGACGTCGTTGGCCGCTCCGCGGCCGATGGACGTCACCTTTTTGTAGATGGGGAAGACCCGAGGGCGCCCTTCCGCGGCGACCCACTTCAAGCTCGGCATGCCACCTCGCGCGGCATCCACGGGCCGCCCGGGAAGCTTAGCAGCTGCTCGGCGCGCTGCGCTCAGCGGGCGCCGGGAGCCCGCGGAGGCAGCGCGTCCAGCCGTTCGCCGCAGGCGCGGCGCCAGCCGTCGAGGGCCGGCCCGGCCGCCGTCGCCAGCGCATAGCAGACGTCGAAGGCCTCACGGGCGGCGCGCCGATAGGGTCGCGCCGGTGCGCTGAGCGCGGCCCGGGCCTCACCCTCGAGGGCCTCGCCGGCCCGGCGTACGGCGTCGGCCGTGGCGAGGAGCAGATGGCCGTGGAGCGCGGCGCCGAGCGCACGCACCGCGTCGCTCTCGTCGCGCAGGCTACGCCGGGCCTCGCCCGCACGCGCGAGGCGCTCACTGCGGCGCTCGACCCAGGGCACGTAGAGGACGCCGACCCAGCGCTCGAGGGCCGCGGGGTCGCGGCTGCCGTCGATGGCCGGCGGCGGCGGCAAGGGCAAGGCCGGAGGACGGGCGGCAAGCTCCCGGAGGCGCCGCAGCCCCTCCGGCGCCGTCTCCAGGCGAAGGGGAAAGCCCGGCCAGCCCTCCGGCGGCCGCGGTCCCGGGTCGAGGGGGGCGGCCTCGCGCGCGGCGCGCGTTGGCGGCGTCGTGGCCGCCCCGGACGGGGCGCAGGCGGCGAGGAGCGTCACGGTGAGAGCGCGGACAGCGCTTGCTCTGGCGGGCGGAGGCACCATGCAGTCGCCATGTACACCACGCGCATCGACATCCCCGCCAGCGACCGGGAAAAGCTCGCCTCCCTGCTGAACGCGCGCCTGGCCGACCTCGCCGATCTTCAGACCCAGGCGAAGCAGGCGCACTGGAACGTGAAGGGGCCGGCGTTCATCGCGCTGCACGAGCTCTTCGACTCCATCGCCGACGCCGTGGAGGACTACGTGGACCTCGTGGCGGAGCGCGTCACGATCCTCGGCGGCGTGGCCCGGGGCACGGCACGGATGGCCGCGGCCAGCTCCACGCTCCCCGCCTACCCGGCGGATGCGGTGGAGGGACGGGCCCACGTCGACGCCTTGGCCACGGCCGTGGCGACGGCCGGCAAGCACGTGCGCGCGGCCATCGGCGCAGCGGGCGCCATCGGCGACGCGGACACGGAAGACCTCTTCACGGAGGTCAGCCGCGGCCTCGACAAGCATCTGTGGTTCCTCGAGGCCCATCTGCAGAGCGACGGTTGAGCCGCGGATGCTCGGGCCCCGCGCCCATGGTAGGTGAAGGGCAGCCGGCCACGCCGGTGGGAGTACCCATGACCCGTTGCTTGCCGTTCGTTCCCTTCTGCCTTCTCGCGGCCTCGAGCCTCGCGCTCGGCGCCTGTGGCGGCGAGGAAGAGCCGGCCGCGGAGCCGGCGACGACGACGGCCGCCGCGCCAGCCGCGCCAGCCACACCGGTGGTGGCCGCCGCGCCCGAAGCGGACGACGACGACGAGACCGGGATTCAGGCGCGCGCGCTCGAGGCAGGCGAGGAGTACGCCGACGTCGTGCAAGCGGCCACGGCCGCCATCGAGGCCGCCGCCGCCGATGTCGAGGGCGAAGAGCCCTGCGTGCAGGCGTGGACGGGAATCCAGCGCATGGTGGCCGTGGCGCGAACGCTCAACCCGCAGACCGGCGCCGAGGCCGAGCGCGA
>JBCCAW010000364.1:0-6064 GCA_039814655.1 Myxococcota bacterium
CGACACCTCGACCGAGGCGAATGGGGCCGGCTCCGCTCCCGCGACGACCGGCAGCGCCCCGGCCACGCCGGCATCCGCCACGCCGGCATCCGCGGCGCCTGTATCTGCCGCGCCTGGGGACGCAGCGCCCGCCCACGGAGCGGCGGGCGACGCGGCGCCGGCCAGCCGGGCCAGCGCGCCGGGACCGGAAGGCACCCGCTAGCGCCGCGGCGCGCCCGCAGCTCATCGCTGCCCATGAAAAAGGCGCGCCCCCCAGGAGGAGGCGCGCCTGCACGGACCGCGCAGCGCGCGGTCACGCTCGAGCGGAGCTCAGAGCACCAGGTCCTTGAGCTTCTTGAGCGGCGTGGCGCGGAGCTTTCGCCCGGCCGGCACGTCCTTGAAGATCACCTCGCCGGTGCCGGGGTTGCGGAACTTCTTGTTCTTCGCCGCCGGGGTCTTCTTGAGCTTGAGCTTGATGATGTCCGGAATGACGAACTCACCGGGGCCGCGACGGCCCAGCTCCCGCTTGATGAGGTCACGGAGCCCGTCGAAGACGGCCGCGACCTCTCGCTTGGTGAGGCCGGTCTTCTCCGCGAGCTCGGCCACGATCTGAGCCTTGGTCAAACGCTTGGCAGCAGCCATTGCTCCCTCCAGTCTCTTCCTCGGGCTCCCGTCACGCTGGCGTGGGGGCGTTCCCGTTTTCTTGCGACTCCCGAGTTCCGCCGCGTGAGTCCAGGTCGCATGTGCCTCCGCCGTGGGTGGCGGACTTTCATACGACAAACACCCCGCGGACTCGCCCGGTTGTCGCTTTTGTCTCTCTCGACACTCTCGGCGAATGCCGAGGCGAATCCTCGGCGCTCCCCCTGGGCCGCAGGAGCCGCCCAAGCCCCTCGCGCCCCCGCAGCGCGGATGCTCCCCGCTACGGATCCCCCAGTTTCGTCGGGGGAAACGGGCCCTTGGGCCCAGACAGTCGTACGTATGCACGGGCCCGATCGGCGCGGCAAGGAGAATCCGGCCGTTTTTCCCGAGAAACCAAGGCCCGGACCGGCGCCTGTGCGCGGCCCGGCCGCGACCAGCGCCTGCTCCTTCGCACCGAAAGGCTCGGTGCGAACTCGAGACGCCGGCGCGCGCTTCGCGGCCCCCCCCGCGGTGAAAACGTAATGATTTCAATCACTCGACGCGGCTCAGGGCCGCCGCTGGGCGCCGCCGCGAGGCTCCGCGTAGGGCCGCGCCGCGGCGACCAGACCGTCCGAGAGTGCGTTCATGCGGCGAAGCTCCGCGGCATCCCGGTGGTCGTAGCCGAGAAGGTGCAGGAGACCGTGCGCCAAGAGAAAGGTCACTTCGGCGACGATCGGGCGATCGCTTTCCGCCGCCTGCCGCCGCGCCGTATCGAGTGAAATCACAACGTCGCCGAGCAGTTCGCCCGCCAGGCCACCGTGTTCTCCCTCACGGATCGCGAAGGCGAGCACGTCCGTGGGCCGGTCCTTGCCACGATACTCTCGGTTGAGACCGCGCATCGTTTCATCGTCGCAAAGGAGAATGGAGAGCTCGGCGGAGGCGAGCTCCAAGGCCTCAAGCATGCGCTCGGCGCGCTGGCGGACGTCCGCGGGTCGAACGGATCGCCTCCGGAGGCCCCGTGTTCTCAGATACGCCGGCACGCCGGGCACTATCGGCTATGCTCCGCCGGTGTTCGAGCGGATTCTCATCGCTCGCCGTGGCGCCGCCACGGTGCGCGTCGCGCGCACCTGCAAACGCCTCGGCATCGCGACCCTGGGCCTCCGGGCCGAAGGCGACGAGCCAGACGACCTTTCGAGCGCCGCGGACGAGGTGCTCACCGTGCCCGCCACGGACGGGGTCCTGAGCCCGGAGGCGATCCTCACGGCCGCTCAGGAAGCGGGCGTGGATGCCATTCACCCGGGCTACGCCGGCGACGAGGGCCTCCTCGCGCTCGCACGGGCCGCCGAAGCGGCGGACGTGCTGCTCATCGGCCTGGATCCGGACATGCTCGAGCTCACGGCGGAACGCCAGGCGCTCCGCGCCGCGGCGGAGCGCGCCGGCGTGCGCGTCGTCCCCGGCGCCGAGAGCCTCGTCGACGCCCTCCCGGAGGCCTACGACGCCGCGCACGCGCTCGGCTTTCCCCTCGCGGTCGCGGCCGCCGGAATGAGCGCCAGCGCGAGCGACGAAGAGAGCCTCGGCCAGGCCTGGGCTGCCGTTCGCGCAGAGGTGCCCGAGGGCGGCCTGCGCCTCGAACGGGACCTTCCCCGGGCCCGGCAGGTGCGCATCCTGGTGGCAGCCGATGCAGGTGGTGAGCTGCATCCCCTCGTGGACCGGGAGGCGAGCGTCGTGGCCGACGGGCGCGTGCTCCTCGAAGAATGCCCCTCGCCGGAGCTCATCTTCCGCGCCGACGGCGAAGCCCTGCGGGAGATGCTCTTCGACGCGAGCCTCCGCCTCGCTCGGGAGGTGACGACGGCCGGGCTCATGAGCGTCGACTTTCTCATCGACGAGGAGGGCCGGGGCTGGCTCGACGCCGCCCAGCTCGGTCTCCCCGCGCACCACGGCGCCGCCGAGCGCGTGACCGGCCATGACCTCGTGGAGCTCCAGCTCCGCCTCGCCGCCGGTGAACCGCTCCCCGCCGAGCTGGCCGCGCGGCCGCTCCGAGGCCACGCCTTCGCCGCCGCCGTGAGCAGCCGGGAGGGCGCCGGGGAGATGCGCTTCGGCGGAAGCCTCTACGTCCCCGCCGCGCCCTTGCGCGTGCTCGCCTTCGAGGCCGCGGTGCGCGAAGGACAGCGGACGAGCCCGGACGACTGGCCCACGCTCGCGCGGCTCACGAGCAGCGCGCCGGTACGCCATCAAGCGCTCCTGACCCTCGACCGCGTGGTCGCAGGCTTGCAGCTCCCGCCCTGGAACACGGACGCCGCGACTCTTCGGGCCGTGCTGAACGACGAGCGCTTCAAAGCCGGCGAGTACGACCGGGGCATCGTCCCCCGGCTCCGCGCCGCTCGCTGAGCGGCTCCGCGGAGCCCGGCGGAGGTCCGAGGCTAGGCGAATGTGGTCGGGCCCGAGTAGAGCGCCCCATCGCCGAGCGCTTCTTCGATGCGAAGCAGCTGGTTGTACTTGGCGACGCGCTCGGAGCGGGACAGGGAGCCGGTCTTGATCTGCCCGACGCCCGTGGCCACGGCGAGGTCCGCGATGAAGGTGTCTTCGGTCTCTCCGGAGCGGTGGCTGATGACCGACGAGTAGCCGTTGACGTTTCCGACGCGGATGGCGTCGAGGGTCTCGGTGATCGTCCCGATCTGGTTGACCTTGATGAGAATCGCGTTGGCCACCTGGCGCTCGATGCCCATGAGCAGCCGCTGCACGTTGGTGACGAAGAGGTCATCGCCCACGAGCTGCACGTCGTCGCCGAGCGCCTCCGTGAGCGCGCCCCAGCCCTCCCAGTCGTTCTCGTCGCAGCCATCCTCGATGCTGAGGATGGGGTAGCGATCGCAGTAGGCGGAGTACACGCGGACCAGCCCCGCCGCGTCGAGCTCGTCGCCGTCGAAGCGGTACACGCCGGCCTGCTTGTCGAAGAACTCGCTCGCTGCGCAGTCGAGGGCGATGGAGATGTCCTCGCCGGGCACGTAGCCCGCCGCTTCGATGGCCCGCGTGCAGAACGCGAGCGCATCTTCGTTTTTGGCGAGGTGCGGCGCGAAGCCGCCCTCGTCACCGACGCTCGTCGCGAAGCCCTCGGCCTTCAGGAGCCGGGCGAGATGGTGGAAGGTCTCCGCACCGGCGCGAAGCGCATCGGAGAACCGATCGAAGCCCGCAGGCACGATCATGAACTCCTGGATGTCGAGGCCGTTGTCCGCGTGGGCGCCGCCGTTGATGATGTTCATGAGCGGCGCCGGGAGGAAGCGCGCGTTGGATCCGCCCAGGTACCGCCACAGCGGCTGGTGCGATTCCGCCGCCGCCGCCCGGGCCGTCGCCATGGACACGCCCAGCGTGGCGTTCGCGCCGAGCCGAGACTTCGAGGGCGTGCCGTCCAGGGCCACGAGCGCCCGGTCGACGACGAACTGGTCCTGCGCGTCGAGGCCCACCACCTCTGGCGCGATGTGCTCGAGCACGTTCGCGACGGCCTTGGTCACGCCCTTGCCGAGGAAACGCTCCAGGTCCCCGTCGCGAAGCTCGTGGGCCTCGTGCTCCCCCGTAGACGCGCCGCTGGGCACGGCGGCGCGGCCCACGGCACCGGTGGCCAGCTCGACGTCCACCTCGACGGTGGGGTTGCCTCGGGAGTCCAGGATCTCTCGGGCGCGAAGGGCGACGATCTCGCTCATGACAGCCCGGCTCTTACCACAGCGCGCGCCGGCCGGCGCGCCGTGGGGCGACTTGCCTCAGACCCCGCGTCAATTGCCATCGACAGGCCCGCCCCGGCCCTCTAGGTTCGCCGCGCCGTGTTTCTCGCCATTCCCTGGTTTCGTCTCGAGCAATGGGACGTCGACGCCGACGCCCTGCTCATCGGCGTGCTCGTGCTTTGCGTCCTCGCCGCGGTGAAGCCAGCGCTACGCCAAGAAGCGCTCTCGACCTTCGGCTTCGCCGTCGCCGCGCGCTTCCTGCTCTTCGCCCTCGACATGGAGTCCGTGCCCATCCAGCCCTTCGGCGTGCTGGTGGCCGTGGGCGTGCTGGCGGGCTCGCGGCTCGCCGAGTGGCACGCCAAGGGCGAGGGCCTGCACCCGGCGGTGATGGCGGACTTCATCACTCACGCGGTCGCCATTGGCTTCGTCGGAGCCTTTTTCCTGAACGGCCTCTTCTACGAGACTGACAAGCTCATGGCGCTGCTCACGGAGGGCGAAGTGAGCTGGCTCGGCCTGTCGAGCTACGGCGGGTTCATCGGCGCGCTCCTGGGCGTGTTCATCTGGGGCCGACGCCGCAAGCTGCCGACGCTCCTTCCCTCGGACGTGATCTGCTTCGGCCTGCCCCTCGGCTGGTTATTCGGGCGCCTCGGCTGCTTCACGGTGCACGACCACCCGGGCCAGCAGACGGACTTCTTCCTCGGCGTGGAAGACTGGTACGGGAGCGGCGTCACCCGGCACGACCTCGGCCTCTACGAGGTCATCTGGAGCGCCTGCGTCGTGGCCTTCTTCTTCTGGCTACGGAAGCGGCCCAACCGGCCCACGGGGCTCTTCTGCGTCGTGCTGCCGATGCTCTACGCGCCCATTCGCTTCTGCCTCGACTTCCTGCGGGAGACCGAGGCGAACAACGGCGACATCCGCTACGGCGGCCTCACGCCGGCGCAGTACGCCTCCATCGGCTTCTTCCTCCTCGCGCTCTACATGCTGACCGTGGTGCGCAAGGGAGGTCGTCGAGAGATGCCTCCGGAGGCCCGCTGGCCTCCCGTCGAGCCCGCGGAAGCGGCCCCGGCGCCGAAGAAGGCGGCGACGCGGCGCGGCGCAAAGAAGTGAGCTCGCCGCGGTCCTCGGTGGACACGACGGGCACTCCGGAGGCCTGCAACGAGTCAGCCTCGTCGCACTCGCACCGTGCGCCCGGGATTCGTACGCGAGCCGTCCGTAGGATCCGGCTCCGTGCTTCGCCGCCCTGACCGACGCCTGGCGTGGTTGGTCGCCGCGCTCCTCTCGACGGCCGCGCATGCCGGCGGGCTGCTCGTGCTTCGGGCCGCGCCGCCGCGACCGGTCGCCGTAGCGTTCCGCGTCAGCGACGGGGCGCGCGTGCCTTGGCCCGCCGATGCTGGCGCCGACGCGACGCACGCGGGCCGCGTCCGGCGTCGCCCGGCGCCCCTCGAGGCCGGGGGGCCACGAACGCGGCAGAACGTGGACCACTGGAACCGCGGCGAAGGCGGTGACGCCAGCGGCGCCGAGCGTGTCACCTTGCTCGTGAGTCACGCGGACGCCGTACAGCTTCAGGACGGGCCGAACGACGCCGTGCGCACCTCGCAGATCAGCCGGCTCCGCACGGCCCTCGATCGCGCGGCTTGGGAGAACCTCCGGCGCGCCACGCCGCGCCCGCTCGACGACCCGCATGTGGCCACGGGCGACGGACCGCACGCCGAGCGCCGCCCCCGGGCGCGCTTCGACGCGGCGGAGGGCGCCCG
>JBCCAW010000486.1:0-4702 GCA_039814655.1 Myxococcota bacterium
CACCTCGGCGACGCGCGCGTCGACCTCCGCGAGGTGCGCCGAGAGGTCCGCGTGGAGCGCGCTCCCTTCGCGCTGCCTCATCGCGTCCAGGGCTTCGAGGGCCTCCCGCGTCGCCGCCTGGAGCGCGGCTCGGAGCGGCGCGGCGTCGTTGCCCGCGGGCTTCTGGAAAAGGTCCGGCACCGTGCTGAGGAGCATGAGCGGGACCGGCTCGCCCGGGGCGAGCTCATCCCGCAGCGCCTCGAGCTGGCGGAAGGCGGCGCGTGCGCGCGGAACGTCGAGGGAGAGGTGTTCGGCGAGGGCGCCGTCCGCGCGGACCGTGATCTCTACGCGGCCTCGGCTCAGGCTCTTTCGAGCCTGCGCTTCGAGACGCCCGGCGTGCTCCTGGAGCGCCGGGGGCAAGCGCAGACGAAGGTCCAGGTAGCGGTGGTTGACGGCGCGCGCGTCCACGGTGACGCGGCCTGCGTCTCCGGCCGCGGCCTCCCCCGCGCCGTAGCCGGTCATGCTGCGGAGCACGGTCAGTCGTCGAGGCGCTTTTGCCGCTTCATGCGCTCGAGCACCTTCGCGTACTCGACCTCGAAGTTCTGCGTGCCCTCTTGGAGGTTCTTGATCTTCGAGCGCACCTGCTTGTCGAGTTCGCTCTCGAGATCCGAGTGCTCGCGAACCACGTGGGTGATCTTCTTCCGGAGCGCCGGGTCGTCCGCGAAGATCTCCGCGAAGTTGTTCGAGTGGAAGAGCATCTCGAGGAGCTGGCCGACGATGTAGGGGAGCTGCTCGTCGTTGGGCGGGAAGCCCCGCTCCTTCGCGACCTGCGACTTCATCTTCCCCAGCACGCTGTAGGAGAGTCCGCGCTGCTCCATGCGCGTCTTGGCCTCGTCGAGGACCTGCCGGTCCCGGCGGATGAACTCCTTCATCACGGCCTCGAGGTCGAGCCGAAGCTCAGCCTCGTTCTCGACCTCGATGTCCTCGTCCCGGGCGAGGCTCCGGACGATGTCTTCGGCCATGGCCGGGACCTTGCCGTTGTAGAGACGCACCGCGCTCTGCTAGCGGGCCCGCCCCCTGGGGTCAACCGGCGAGGCGCGCGCGCATGCGGGTCATCAGCCCCTCCCAGCCGTCCCGGTCGATGATCCGGTTGAACTGCGAGCGGTAGTTGCGGACGAGGCTCACGCCGTCGGTGACGATGTCGAAGACGCGCCACTCGTCGCCGGCGGCCTTCACCTGGTAATCGATGCTCACGGGCTCGAGGCGCCGATTCCGCGTGGATCGGGCGATCGTGCGCACGAGTACGGCCGAACCCCGACGCTCGGCGCCGTCGACGGTGATGCGGAAAGAGAGCGTGCTCTCGAGGTTCTGCTGGTAGGAGCGCTCCACGAGCTGCCTGAGCACGCTCACGAACTCCGTGCGCTGGCTCTCGTCGAGCACGTCCCAGTGGTCACGCAGCGCGCGCCGGGACAGCTCGTCGTAGTCGAGCAGGTTCCCGAGCTGGGCCGTGAGCGCCGCCGCCCGCGCGTCGTTGGCGGGACGACGCAGAATGGCGCGGACGGCCTCCGTGCGTTCCGTGATGAAGGTCTCTGCCTCGGCGGGATCGCCCTGGGCAAAGGCCGGGGCGGCGAGCGCGAGAGAGAAGGCGAGGACGAAGGCGGGGCGGGCGAATCGCATGGCGGGCTCTTCCGAGGGGAGGTCGTGTCGGCGCAAGGCTCGGTCGGAGCAAGCGCCGCGTCGTCACATGCATTCCGACGGTCGAAGGCGCATGCCTATTCGCACCGCAACGCACGAAGCCGCGCTTCGCTCACTCGCAGGGAGGCTCCCAGCCATCGCTCGGAAGGAGCGGTCGCCCCACGGCGCGCTCGAGCTCGGCGACGGCCGTGTTCACCTCGCGCACGGCGGCCACGTGGCTGAAGCGAGCCGTGAAGTAGGCCCGGAGCGCGTCGACCAGGTCCTTGGGCTCCGTGGCGCCCACGTCGTAGCCCTGGGCCGAAGCGATGAACCAGCGCCGGGTCTGGCGCCGGGCCTCACGCCAGGCCGCCTCGCGGCGCCGTGCGTCCTCGTAGGCCCCGTGGGCCAACTCCACCTCGAGGCGGAGGCCGAGCGTCGCTTCCTCGATGGAGGCCCGCGCTCCGTCGAGCTGAGCGCGCGCACGCTGGAGCCGGGCCGTGCGGCCGGGCACATCGAGGCTCCAGCGCGCAACCAGCGCCGCCGCGAGCACGGGCCGGTTGCCCGCATCCTGGATGAAGGGATTCTCGATGTCCGTGATGCCAGGTGCCCGGGTGATGCCCGCGCGAAAGGCCACGGCGAGGTCCGGCGTGAGGTCACCGAGTGCGGCGTCCACGGCGGCCTGGCGCGCCGCTTCGGCGGCCTCCAGCAGGCCAACCTCCGGGCGGTGCTCCGCCGCATCGGCGAGGAAGGCGGGCAGGTCGGCCTCCGCCAGCTCCACGGGCTCCATGGGGCAGAGGGGCGCGGCGATGGCCTCGAGCCCGGTGAGCGCCCGCAGCGCCGCCCGTGAGGCCCGCTCCAGGCGCACGGCCTCGGAGCCCCGAGCCTCCACCTCGGCGGCCGCGGCGGCCAGCCGGTAGCGGTCGAAGGGGCTGGCTGCGGGGTCGTCGTCGGCGAGGAGCTCGTCGAGGCGCGCGATGGCCCCGCGGAGCTGGCCTTGTCCCTCCTGGATCATCTGGGCGATGTCGAGGGCGAGCTGAAGACCGAAGTAGGCGCGTTGCACGTCGTAGCGGAGCTGCGCCCGCCGCTGCCGGAGCTCGAGCTCGGCGGCCCGCACGCCGGCCGAGGCCGCGTCCCGCGCGGCGCCGAGGCGGCCGAAGGTCCAGATCGGCACTACGCCTTCGGCCATGGCCGCGTAGACCGGGCGCCAGCGGTTGCCGAGGGGCAGCTGCCCATCGTTGGTGAAGATGGGTGTGCCGCGGGCTTCCGGCGCGAGAGTGAGGCTCAGGTCGGCGCGCCAGCCCGCGAAGAAGGGCGAGAGGCGGGCTTCGAGGCGCTGGGCTTCCGCCGCACGGATCGCGGCAACGCGCGCTTCGAGGGCCGGGTAGTGCGCCTCGGCGGCTTCGACCAGTGCTTCGAGGTCGCGCTGCGGTGCCTCCTGCGCCGCGCCCTGTGCCCGCGCGTTCCCGGCCAGGAAGGCGAGGCCGAGGGTCAGGAGCGGTAGCGCGTATGCGACCCTCGCCCCGGCCACGGATGCCTCAGCGCATCTTCGAGGAGCGCATGCGCGAGCTCATCATGCTCGAGCTCATGTTCTCCGTGTTGTACGTCTGGATGACCTGGTCGGTGAGGTCGAGGTTGCCCGGCACCCAGACGACGCCACCCTCATTCGCTTCCACGATGAGCGTGTAGCCCTCGCGCTGGCCGATGCGCCGCAGGATCTCCTGCATGCGCTCGAGGATGGACTTGGTGAGTCGCGCCTCCTGCTCGGCGAGCTCGCGCTGGAACTCGACGTAGGTCGACTGCAGCTCGACGAAGGCCTGCTGATACTCCTCGATGCGCCGCTGCTTGGCCTCTTCGGAGAGAACGCCGCCCTCGACCTGGCGCTCGATCTCTTCCTTCATCTTCTTCAGCTTCTCCTGCTGGCCGTCGAGCTCGGTCTGGCGACGCTTGAAGAGCCGCTTCAAGCGCGCCTTGGCGCGGCGGCCGTCCTCCGTCTCGTTCATGGCCCGCTGGAGGTCGACCACGGCGATGCGGGTCTGGGCGTAGACGGTCGGCGCCACCGCGCTCGCGAGGAGGGCGGCGACGAGGGTCAGGGCGTGGCGCTGGAGTTTCATCGCGGGAGGGCCTGGCTACTCCCGCCCTGCGGGCGGGTCAAGGACGGCATGAAAGGCGTAAGGCGTGCGGGGGGGTCGACGGCGGGAGCGGCGTGGGCATTCACCGGGCCGGAGTCAGAAGCTCGTCCCGATGGTGAACTCGAAGCGGAAGCGTTCGTCGAAGGATTGGCGCCGGATGGGGAAGCCCCACTCGAAGCGAAGGGGCCCCAGCGGTGAGATCCACCGGAGCCCGAAGCCCACGGAGGCCCGGAGCGCGGGCTGGAAACCGCAGTTGGCGATGGAGAGCGGCGCGTCCGTCGGATCCGGGGCCTCGCAGAGGTTCCGCTCGATGTTCCAAGCGTTTCCGGCGTCGTGGAAGATCACGCCAAAGATGCCCACCTCCGTGAGGATGGGGAACATGATCTCGAGCTGGTAGAGGGCCTGGAGGTTGCCGCCGAGCTCGATGCCCTCGGGGAACCCGTTGCCCGCGACGGGCGGCGCCGCGTTGGGGTCGAGGGTGCGGGGAATGGCCGCCCGCGGGCCGATGCTGTTCAGCGGGAAGCCGCGAATGTTGAAGATGCCGCCCAGGCGGAAGCGCTGGAAGATCGGCACGCCGTCGCCGTCCCGAGAGGTCACCACGCCGGCCTCCACGTTCATGCGGAAGACGAAGGGCGTGTTGAAGATTCGCCGGTAGACTCGGGCGAAGGCCGTCTGCTCGAAGAAGACCTGCTCCGAGCCAAGCACGCGGTCGGCGAGGCGTGCCCGGTAGCGCACCCACCAGCCCTTGGAAGGGAAGCGCTGGTCGTTGCGCGAATCCCAGCTCACGCCGGCGGTGATGGAGCTGGTCAGCCCGTCCCGAAAGAGGTTGGAGAGTGGCGACCGTTGGAAGCTGTTGAAGAGCTGTCCGTTGCCGCTGCCCGTACCCAGAAAGCCACCGGTCCGGTCGCTGATCTCGATGA
>JBCCAW010000759.1:0-2305 GCA_039814655.1 Myxococcota bacterium
CCGGCGCAGGGCATCGGTCTCCGGCTCGGCGATGCGCCGGCGGCTCGCCCCGCCACTCGCCGGCGGCTCCGAAGGCGTAGGCGGCTGACCCACGGACACGGACCGGCTCACGGGGATCGAGGGCGTGAGCTCAGGAGCTTTGAGCGTGCGGTCCGACGCCGCGAGGCCGCCGGGCGGCACGTCGCGGACCGTGTCCCGCCGCGCCGCATTCGCTTCCGCCGCGCTCGCTTCGGCCGCGCTCGCTTCCGCCGACGATCGCTCGCCGGCCCCGGGGACGCGAGCGTAGGTGTCTGTGTGCCCGGTGCGGGCGGCGAGCTTGGACGTGGCCGGCGCTGCCACGCGGAGCGGCCCCGGGTCGCGGCGCTCCAGCTTGGCGCCGAGCCGGCGAATGCGTGGCGCCGGCTCGATGCCGTAGTGGGCCTGCAGCGCCAGCGCGTGGCGCGCCGCCGCGGCGACGCGCTGGTCGAGGGCTACGCCGATGAGAAAGGCGAGGCGCTCCAGCGTCTCCGTGTCGAGGGGCTGGGCCACGGCAACGACCAGCGTGTCGCCCTCGCGGCGCATGGGGACGACGCCATGCCGCTCGGCGACCTCCTTGGGGACGAGGTCGAGGAGCTCCCTTGCCGGCGCCTCGAGCATCTCCCGGGAGGCGGGCGCGAGCCCCACGGACGCGGCGCAATAGGCCGCCAGGACGTTCTCTGGGAGCGCGTCCAGCTCGAGCAGCACCGTGTCGAGGGCGCCCCCGCCAATCACCTGCCGCTGGATCGCCTCTTCGATCTTTTGGACGGGGACCTGTTGGTCCCGAACGAGCAGCGACGTGAGCGCGGACATGGAGCCGGGGCGCGACCGTAGCGAGGCCCCGCGAGGACCAGAGAATCCCGCCTCCGGCCGGGTGGTGTCAACGCGCGAGAGCCTTCACGGGTAGCTGCGGCGCCGGTCGGCGAGAATGGCGTCCAGAACCGCCTCGGCGCGCCCGAGCCCGAAGGCCTCGAGGTTCGCGAGGTTCATCTCGGCGACGCGCTCGTGAAGCGCCGGCCGCGGCGGCCCCGCCCGCATCAAGGCCCCGAGGTCGAGCGTGGCGGGATCGAGAAAGCGGCTCCCCGTGCTCTCGTGGCGCCGCAGGCCCTCGAGGGCCGCATAGCGAACGGCCTGGATCGTGGGGTCCGGCGTCCGGCGAATGAACGGTACGAGCCGCGCCGCCGTGGCCACGTCCGCCATGGCCTCCGGGTGGAAGGCCGCGAGCGCGAAAGGAGCCCCGGCACCGAGGCCTTCCCGGACCCGGCTCACCTCCCGTTCCCAGGCCTTTCGGCCGAGGCGCGCGCGGGGAAAGAGCACGAGGGCGACCATCACGTCGGGCTCCTCGCTCAGCCGGGTCAGCTGCGTCTCCGTGGCCGCACCGGGCACCGCCGCGAGGTCCACCTCCACCCGCGTGGCCCCGTCACGCCGCGCCTGCATCGCCCAGGGGCAAACGCCGAGCGCCTCGACGAACTCCACGGCGTAGCGTTCGTAGACGCGTTTGGCCTCTCGCACGATGTCCTCGTCGCGCACGCGGCGAGGCTAACCCGGAGCGAGGCCATTCCGCGGCGCCTCCCGCTCCGGACTCCCGTGCTCGGGAAGGCGTGCGCCGAGGGAGCGCCAGCCCCATAGCGCTCCCGTCGCCCTCGCCGCAGCCCCGCGGAGGCGACGGGGACCCATGACGCTGCGCTACGGCACCTACCTCTTCGACCTCGACGGCACGCTCCTCGACAGCATCGAACTCATCGTCGCCAGCTTCCGGCACACGGCCGATTGGCATGCCGAGCGCACGGGGACGCCCGCACCGCCGGAGGCGACGTGGACCGCCGGCATCGGCCGGACGCTTCGAGAACAGCTCGGGATCCTCGCGCGCACGCCGGAGGAGCTCGACGCCCTGGTGGAGACCTACGTGGCCTGGAACCTCGCCGAGCACGACGCGAGGGTCCGGCCCTACCCGGGCGCCGTCGAGACCGTCCGGGCGCTCGAGCGGCAGGGCGCGCGCCTCGCCCTGGTCACGGGCAAGATGCGCCGAGGTGCCGGCGCCGGGCTTCGGGTGCTGGGTTTGGAGGACGCCTTCCCCCTGAGGGTCTGCGGCGACGACGTCACGCAGGGCAAGCCCCATCCCGAGTCCGTGCACAAGGCCTTGGACGCGCTCGGCGTGCCCGCCTCGGACGCGGTCTTCGTCGGAGACTCGCCCCACGACATGGGCGCAGGACGCGCCGCCGGCGTCGCGACGGCCGCTGCCCGCTGGGGGCCCTTCGCCGACGCGGACCTCGCCACCTTCGCGCCGACG
>JBCCAW010000570.1:0-3897 GCA_039814655.1 Myxococcota bacterium
CCGAGTTGGTTGGGAGGCTCAGCCGGTTGGCATCCGTCGTGACTCCGTTCTGCGTGATCTGGTCCGTCAGGTTGTTCTCGATGCCGGCCACGCCGAAGGAGAAGAGCCCGCTCACGCCGATCCAATCGGTGAAGTGGTAGCCCACCTGGATGCCGGCCAGCATGGTCCGCTGGTAGTCGTCCTGGAGCGTGAAGGAGAACTGCGGCGTCAGACGCAGCCGGCCCTTCCGGTAGAGGCGCATGCGGCGAATGGCCGGCGCGCCCGCGAGGGGGCCCGTGACCTGCAGCTCCTGGGCGTGCGCCGTGTGCACGGCGAGGCCCGCGTCCAGGCCGAGAAGGCTGGCCGTGAGGGCCAGCAAGAGAGCGACGCGCCGGAGCGCGCCGGTGGGGTTCGTGTTCTTCATGGCGCGCATCACTTGGGCAGCCGGTATTCGAAGTTGAACGGGAAGAAGACCGTGACGCCGAAGTTGATCGTCGCGTTGTTGACGAACGTCGAGCTGTTGTCGAGCCAGGTGTCGGGGTTCCTGCGCTGCACCGGCGTGGGTGCGACCTCGAGGTTCTCGAAGCGCTCCAGCCAGGCGTAGTTGCGGAACTCGACGAAGACGCCGAGGTAGCGGGTCATGAAGAGGCGAATGCCGAGGCCGATGTTGAAGGCCACGCGGTTTTCGAAGTCGAAGCTTCTGAACTCCGTATCGATGACCGGGATGGGCCGCGTTCGGGCGATGCCGACGCCGCCCACGACGTAGGCGTCGTACTGGAAAATGAACTTATTGAACGCGGCGAACTTTCCGTAGAACGGCACGTACGTGAAGTTCAGGTAGCTCGCGAGCTGCCACTCGTTGATCGGAATGCCGAGGCGCGCCGACCGGCGAACGAAGAAGTTCAGGTCCGACTCGCGCCGCGTCGTATCGCCGAACTGGTAAAACATGAAGTTCGCACCGACGGCGAGCACGTTCGTCCACCAGTAGTTGACCGCGAGGGTCAGCGCCGGATGCGACTGGAACGGGTCGTTCGTGGTGAAAGCCGCTCCCGGCGCGATCTCCACCCGGTTCAGGCGCAGCGCGTAGATGCGCTGCACGGCCACGATATCTTCCGTGGTCTCCGTCGGGCGCTCGACGCGCTCGCGGCGCTCCGTGGGGCCCGAGTCGTCGGCGAGCGCGTCGAGGAGGGCGTCACCGCTCTCCTCGCCGGCTTCGTCCACGACCTCGCCGCTCTCGTCGAAGGTCATGTCGGCGCCGTCGGCGCCTCCGTCCCCTTCGGCGGCGCCTTCACCTTCGGCGGCGCCTTCACCTTCGGCGCCTTCCGATTCCGCGTCGTCGAGACTGAAGTCCATCTGGGCGCGGGCCTCGGCGCCCCAGCCCGAAAGCAGGAGGGCGACGGCGAGGCCCAACCAGGGGGCCCCAGGACGCGCTGCATTCGCTTGATTCATCACAACCTACCGGTTCACCAGTCGGCCGACCCCAGGGTCGGCTCACACGCGGGGGCACGGTCCATCGCCCACCGAACGTCATCGTCGAGACACACGCTGGCCTCAGCCCCTCGCCCGAGGGGCGAACAGGTGTCCCCAGAAAGGGGTTCTGTGCTGAGGCAAGCCACTGAAATCATTGGGAAAAATACCCACGAAGGCAGGAACGCCGGACCATATCACGCGCCCTCCACGAACTTCAACCACCCGTCACCGAGGGGCCCTCGGCCTCCTCCGCCGGCGCGAAGAGCGCCTCGACGAAGGCGGCAGCGTCGAAATCCCGAAGATCTTCGACACGTTCGCCGACACCGACGTAGCGCACGGGCACCTCGTGGGCGTCTACGATGCCGAGAATCACGCCGCCCTTCGCGGTGCCGTCGAGCTTGGTGAGTGCGATCCCGCTCACCGGAAGCGCCTTCTTGAAGAGCTCCGCCTGCTGGATGGCGTTCTGTCCGGTGGTGGAATCGAGCACGAGCAGGATCTCGTCGATGGGGCGCCCGAGGGCCTTCTCCGCAGAGCGGCCGACCTTCTCGAGCTCTCCCATCAGTGGCGTCTTGGTGTGCAAACGGCCCGCCGTATCCGCGATCACCACGTCGACGCCACGCTCCACGCCCTTCGCGATGGCGTCGAAGATGACCGCCCCCGGGTCGCCGCGGTCCTTGCCCTTGACCACCTCGCACCCCGTGCGCTGGCCCCAGACCTCGAGCTGGAGCACCGCGGCGGCGCGGAAGGTGTCGCCGGCGGCGAGGAGCACCTCTTTGCCCTGCGCCTTGAAGCGGCTCGCCAGCTTGCCGATGGTGGTGGTCTTTCCCGCGCCGTTCACGCCGACGACGAGGATCACCGTGGGGCGCTCCTCGAGGGACAGGGGCCCGCCGCCGGGCCGGTCGAGGATGCGCGTGGCGTGCGCGCGGAGCGCCGCCCAGGCCTGCTCGCCGTCCTCCAGGTTGCCGGCGGTCTGCGCTTCCCGGAGTGCCCCGAGGATCGCGTCGGCCGTGCGGACGCCGATGTCCGACGTGATCAGCACTTCCTCGATCTCCTCGAGGAGCTGATCGTCCACGGGCTCGCTTCGGCGGAAGATCTTCGAAAGCGAGGCCATGAAGCCCGAGCGCGTGCCCGCTAGTCCCTTGCGCAGCGCCGCGAGGTCTTCTTCCCGCGTCGGCTGCGGCGCTTTGGCCTCCGGAGTCGGCGGTGGTGCCGGGGCCGCCGCGTCGCCCAGCTCGCCGGCGGCCGGCGCCACCGTCGGCGGTGCCTCCACGACGGCCTCCGGGGGGGCCGTATCGATGCTCTCGAGCGGGGCCGGTGCCGGGTCCGTGGCCGGGGCCTCGGCGGCCGGGGCGGGCGGCTCAGCGCGCGCGGCGGTCTCTGCGCGGGCGGCGGGCTCCTCGAGGGCGTCGCGAGCGCTCGCATCGGCGTCCGCGTCCGATCCGCCGCGGCGCACCAGGAACACGACCAGAGCGACCAGCGCTACGGCGGCGGCCACGAAGAAGGGCAAGAGTTCGTCCATGACGCTGCGCGGTCGCGAAGGGGTGGGGCTGCGAAGGGGCGAAGGGCCGCCCGGGGCCCGACCCGCCGTGGCCCCGCACGCGCCCCCGGGACGTTTCGGCGTTCGCCGTCGGGTCCTCGTGGGCGGCGCGACGATAGCCAGCGCCTCCGCCGACCGTCAACGCGCAGGCGGGCTCTCGGGCGCGCTTTTCGGCCGCAGCGCCCGCGCGCGGTCACCGAGGCGCTCCACGTGCTCCGGCGCCGGCGCGACGGGGCCGTAGACGGCGGCCTCGACCTCCTGGGCGAGCTCCTGTGTTTCTTTCGAGAGCGCCGGCTCCAGCGCCAGCGCGTGAACCGTGCGCTGGCGAAAGACCGCGGCTCCGATGGCGGGGACCACGGCCACGGCGAGGGCATCGAGCGCCGCCTCGCGCACGGGTTGCAGCCGGAGCGTGATGCCCGTGAACGCGCCGCGATGAGGGATCGCGAGGGGCACGCGAAGCGGCGCGTGGTCCGCCGCCTCGACGCGAAGGGCGAACTGGCCGGCGGCGAGCGTCGCCTCGAAGCTCCCGTCCGGACCGCTCTCGAGGGCCGCCACCGTTGCGCCGTCCGCTGTCTGCACGAGGAGCCTCGCTGCGAGGGGCTCCTGGGAGGTGCCGACGACCCGGCCGTCGATGCGCCGCCGGCGTCGTGCGCGGCGGCGGCCAGGGACCACGCCGGCCATGGCGGTGGTCTCCGCCGGGGCTGGCGCACGCGGCGGCCCCTCGGCCGGTCGTCGCCGGAGCAGGGCGAAGATCGCCAGGCCGAGCGCGATGGGTGCGAGGGACCAGGCCCAGCGGAGCTCGCCGGGCCCGGAGACCTGGAGTGTCGAGCTCGGCGACCGGGCCTCCGGTCGCCCGGGCCCGTCGCTCGCAAAACGCGCCTCGAGCGTTTGGCGCCCGAGCTCCTCGAGCG
>JBCCAW010000056.1:0-16886 GCA_039814655.1 Myxococcota bacterium
CCACCGCGCTCCTCGCCGCGGCCGTCTCCCTGTCGGGGAGGGGGGCCCCGGGCGCGCGGCTGCACCGCGCCAACGCCGACCCACGGCCCGCCACCCAACTGGGTCCGCTGAGGGGCCCAGCTGGGCTCTTCGAACGAGAGTACCTAAGACGGGCTTCAGCGGTCGTCGCGCTCTTCGACGCGGCCGTCCGCGTGGCGGGCGAAGCGGCCCTGCGCGCGGGGATGCACGACGCCTTCGCGGTCCCAGGGCCAGCCACCGAAGCGCGTTCGCTGGTACTCGAGGAAGGCCTGCTGGAGCTCCGCGCGCGTGTTCATGACGAAGGGGCCGTGGTGGGCCACGGGCTCTCCGAGCGGACGGCCCTGCAGCATCAAGAGCTCGGCGCCCCGGTCCCCCGCCTGGAGCGTGAGCGCGGCGGCGGGCTGCACGAAGATCTGCGCGGGCTCCCGGAAGCGCTGCCCGGCCACGTCGAGGTCGGCGCCGGCATGGAAGTAGAGGCTACGCGTCGCCACCGCGGGCGCGGGGGGCAGCACGAAACGCGCGCCCGGCGAGAGGTCGAGGGACCACACGGCGACGTGCGACGCCGGCTCCGAGGCCCACGAGTCCGGCGGCGGCGCCGTCGGCTCCACGCCTTCGTAGGCCCCCACGAAGGTCGTCAGCGTGGTGACTCGCCCGGCCGCATCCGCCACGCGATGCACCGGCGTCTCCTCTCGCCAGAGCATCGTGAAGTGCGGCGGTACGAGCTTCCCCCTGGCCGGGAGGTTCAGCCAGATCTGAAAGAGCTCGAGGGGATTGTCGGCGTCGCGCTCCCGGAGCGGAAACATCTCCGAGTGCACGATGCCCTTCCCGGCGGTCATCCACTGGCCGTCGCCGGGACCGAAGCGTGCCGTGGCGCCGAGCGAGTCCGCGTGGTCGCAGTAGCCCTTCCGCGTGACGGTGATCGTCTCGAAGCCCCGGTGCGGATGCTGGGGAAAGCCCGGCACCACGTCGCCGTGATACATGGACCAGCCGTCTCGCCCAGCGAAGTCCATGCCGATGTCCCGGCCGCGGAGCAGCTCGCGCTGCGGCCCCTGGTTCGCCTGCCCCGCGGGGTAGTCGTCCCGGTGATAGGCGCAGAAGAGGAAGGGGTCCTGGGTCTGAAAATGCGTGCCCAGCGGGCCCGCCGCGAGGATGGGAGAGTCGTCGCTCACGGCGAGGGAGTCGCGGAACGGCGCCCGCGCGCTACGGCGCGGCCCGTCCAGCCGCACCCTGCCGGGCCCTACCAATGCGCGCGCACCTCGAACTCCCCCCACTGGTGCCACTCCGGATGCAGACGCTGCCGGGGCACGTTGTCGAAGGTGCGCTGGCGCCAGACCTGGCTGTACGCGAGGGACCAACCCGCTCGCGCCACGCCACCGCAGCGGCGGACGCGGCGCCAGCGAAACACCGCGCCCAGGCGAAAGGCCGCTACGGCGGTGCGCGCTTCGATGTCCGGGCGCACCGGCGCGCCGTCGGCTTCGACGAAGCGGTCGTAGGCGCGAAGCTCGAGCACGCTGCCCGCGGTGAAACCGCCGCAGCGCGCGTCGCGGCACGGGCCCTGGGCCGTGAGCAGCGACGGTTCGAGGGCTTCGAGGGCCACGTGGCCGGTGGTGCCGCGGAGCACGGCGAGGCCGGCCCCGAGGCGGAAACGGCGGCGGAGGTTGCCCGCATCGCCGAGGCCGAGGCCCGCCAGCACGAGGCGCCAGCGGCGTAGCGGGACCGGATGAAAACCACCGCCCCCGGCGGTGACCTCGACGCCCACGTCCGTGCCGATCTGGTTCGGCCAGCCCCGCGGCCGCCGCACGCCGAGGAGGCGATGAAGCGTGTCCTGCACCGGGTCCCCGAAGGCCCGATCGCCGAGCGCGCCGAGGCGGAGGCGGAGCACGGCCAGGCCGCGACGCCGCGTGTGGAAGGCCGCGAGGTCGCCGTAGAGAAACGCGCCGAAGCCGTGGTCGCGCGTGGGCGCCTCGAGCCGTTGAATGTTCCGGGACGTGTAGAGCACCTGCCCGGCCCGAAGCGCCAGCTGCCAGTCGCCGCCGGCGCCTTCGGCGATGCGAAGCGTGGTCGCGAGCTCGAGGCGGCTCGAGTACCAGCGGTCGACGCCGGCGAAGGTGTCGTTGACCACGCGCAGCGTGGCGACCCCGCGGCCGCCGCCCGGGACGACGTCCTGCGCCTGGGCTTTGGCCCACGAAGCGCCTGGGGCGGCCGCGAAGAGAGCGAGCGAAACGAGCGCAGCGCGCACGCCGGAAGACTAACGCGCCCGCTACACCTCAGAGACCCCGGCGCACCTCGGGCCACTTTTCGTTGGCCTGCGTGATGTAGCTTGCCCGGTCGCCGTTCCAGCGCCGGCGCACGTCGAGGCTGTAGTTCAGGTAGAGCTTGCCGCGCACGATCGACCAAGCGTTCGGGTCGATGCGTACGGCGCGACCGTCGGCCATGGCGAAGGCGCAGTAGCCGCCATACTGCGGCGCGTAGCGGCGCGGGCTCTCTTCGAATTGCGCCGCGTGCTCGGCGCTCGCGAAGAGCCAGGCGCGGCCGCCCCAGCGCACGGAATGCGCCTCGGAGCCCCGCGTCGGCTGCCGGTCCGTGAAGTAGGCCACGGGGTCGTAGCCGCCGATGGCGAAGCGCGTGCCGTTGGTGTTGTAGGGGCCGCCGCCGCCCTGGGCTTCGGCGATGGAGGGGCCCACGGGATGCTCGAGGCTCCCCGGCGCCACCATCACGAGCGTCAGCGCGAAAAAGAGCGCGATACCCGCGCCTCGGAGAATCGTGTACTCGGTCCGCTTCGGTCCCATCATCGCCTGGCTCCTCGCCCTTCCCGTAGACCCGAGCCGGCCGGGCGTTAGCAAGGCTCGCCGGCGCGCGGGCCCCCAAGCCGTTTCCTAGGGCGGAGCGCTCACGTGAGACTGCCGCGGCGAGGGAAAACTCCCCAGGCCGGGCGTCGCCGCCGCCGCCGCCGTTCAAATACGTGGCGAGGGTCGATGTGAGATGCCACAAAAGAACGCCATGACCGACTGGAGCCCGAGCAGCTGGACCGCGAAGCGGGCGGCGCAGGACATCCTCTACGAGGACCCGGACGAGCTCGCCGAGGCCAAGGCCGCGCTCCGCCGGCTGCCCCCCCTGGTGACCTCCTTCGAGGTGGAACGGCTCAAGTCGCTCCTCGCCGAGGCCCAGCAGGGCAAGCGCTTCGTGCTTCAGGGCGGCGACTGCGCCGAGACGCTTCTCGAGTGCGACTCGGACATCATCGCGCGTAAGCTCAAGGTGCTCCTGCAGATGAGCCTGGTGCTCGTGCATGGCGGCCATCGCCCGGTGGTGCGCATCGCGCGCCTTGCGGGCCAGTACGCCAAGCCGCGAAGCCAGCCCACGGAGACGAAGACGCTCCCGAGCGGCGAGACGCTCACGCTCCCGAGCTACTTCGGTGACCTCATCAACAAGCCAGGCTTCACGCCCCAGGAGCGCCGGGCGGACCCCTGGATGCTCGTGCGCGGCTACCAGCATGCGGCGCTCACGCTCAACTTCGTGCGCTCGCTGACCGAGGGCGGCTTCGCGGACCTGCACCACCCGGAATACTGGGACCTCGAGTACCTGATGGGCTCGGCCCGTCGCGGCGAATACCAGACGACGGTCGACGAGGTGCTCGCCGCGCTCCGCTTCATGACGGCGCTCGGTGACGGCCCCGTGCGCGAGCTCGAGCGCGTGGAGATGTTCACGAGCCACGAGGGGCTCAACCTTCACTACGAGAGCGCCCAGACCCGCCGCGTGCCCCGCCGCGACGGCTGGTACGACCTCACCACGCACCTGCCGTGGATCGGCGAGCGGACGCGGCAGCTCGACGGAGCGCACATCGAGTTCTTCCGGAACATCGAGAACCCCCTCGGCATCAAGGTCGGTCCCACGGCGACGAAGGACGACGTGCTCGGCCTGCTGAAGGCGCTCAACCCGCGGGACGAGCCGGGCAAGATCGTGCTCATCACGCGCATGGGCGCCGGCAAGATTCGCGACGGCCTCCCGCCGCTCATCGACGCCGTGCAGAAGGCCAAGCGCCGCGTGCTCTGGGTGAGCGACCCCATGCACGGCAACACGCGCAAGACCGGCGCCGGCGTGAAGACGCGCAACTTCGACGACGTGCTGGCCGAGCTCGGCGCCTGCATGGCCGTGCACGAAGCCTGCGGCAGCTACTTCGGCGGCGTGCACCTCGAGCTGACCGGCGATGACGTGACCGAATGCGTCGGCGGCGAGGAGCGCCTGAGCGAAGCGGACCTGGCGCAGAACTACACGACGGCCTGCGACCCGCGCCTCAACGCGCGCCAGGCCCTCGAGGTGAGCTTCCGCGTCGCCCAGAAGCTCAAGCGCCCCGGCGACTGACGCGAGAGCCCGGCCCGAGACGGAGCACACGGTGGCGGCTCAGCGCCGTCCCCGGAAGGTGGTACGGAGGAGCCATGGCCAAGCTCATCGACACCATTCGCGAGGCCATCATCGGCGAAGGCGAAGTGCTCGAGGGGCCCTACGGCCCGCGGCGCGTGACCTACGCGGACTACACGGCGTCCGGGCGCTCCCTCGCCTTCATCGAGGACTACATTCGCCGTGAGGCCATGCCCCTCTACGCCAACACGCACACGGAGGCGTCGGGCACCGGGCGGCACACGACGCGGCTTCGCGAGGATGCCCGGCGCATCATTCATCGCGCCGTCGGCGGCGGCCCGGACGACGTGGTGCTCTTCTGCGGCTCCGGCGCCACGGGAGCCATCGACCGGCTCCTGGGCGTGCTCGGGCTGCGCATCCCCGGGGAGCTCGATGAGCGCTACGCGCTCTCGGCGCGCATCCCGGCGGAGGAGCGCCCCGTGGTGTTCCTCGGGCCCTACGAGCACCATTCGAACGAGCTCTGCTGGCGCGAGTCTATCGCGGACGTGGTGACCATTCCCGAGGACGAGGACGGGCGCATCGATCTTCGGGCCCTCGAGGCCGAGCTCGTCCGCCACCGGGACCGGCCGCTCAAGATCGGGAGCTTCTCGGCGGCCTCGAACGTGACGGGCATCGGCTCGAAGACCGGCGCCATCGCGCAGCTCCTCCACCGCTACGGCGCGCTGAGTTTCTGGGACTTCGCCGCGGCGGGGCCCTACGTGGGCATCGACATGAACCACACGGTGCCCGGGGAAGACGGGCACCTCGCCTACAAGGACGCGGTCTTCCTCTCGCCGCACAAGTTCATTGGCGGCCCGGGCACGCCGGGCGTGCTCGTCGCGAAGCGGCAGCTCTTCACGAACCGGGTCCCGGCCGTGCCCGGCGGCGGCACCGTGGCCTATGTGAACCCGGAAGCGCACCGGTACCTCGACGAGGTCGAGCTGCGCGAAGAGGGCGGCACGCCGGACATTCTCGGCTCCATTCGCGCGGGCCTGGTGTTCCAGCTCAAGGAGGCCGTGGGCGTCGAGGCCATCGAGGAGCGCGAGCGCGCGTTCACCTCGCGGGCCATCGCGCGCTGGCGCGACGAGCCGAACCTGCTGATTTTGGGCAATCCAGATCTCTGGCGCCTCTCCATCGTGAGCTTCGTGGTGCGCCACGGGCGGCGCTACCTGCACAACAACTTCGTCGTCACGCTCCTCAACGACCTCTTCGGTATCCAGGCGCGCGGCGGCTGCTCCTGCGCCGGGCCCTACGGCCACCGGCTGCTCGGCATCGACCTGGAGCGCTCGCGCGCCTTCGAGCGCGAGATCGTGCGCGGCTGCGAGGGCATCAAGCCGGGCTGGGTGCGCGTGAACTTCAACTACTTCCTCACGGACCTGGCCTGCGACTACCTCGTCGAGGCGGTGCGCTTCGTGGCCGTGCATGGCTGGAAGCTCCTGCCGGACTATCGCTTCGACGCGACCGCCGGCACCTGGACCCATCGCCACGCCGGGCGCGCCGCGCGGTTGGGCAGCGCGGCGGCGGCGAGCCTGAACGACGTGAGCTACGCCTCCGGGCGCATGGAGCATCCGTCGCGGCACCGCACGGAGCCCGAGAGCGTGCTGCCGCGCTACCTCGAGGAGGCGCCCGCGGCGCTCGAGCGTGCAATCGCCGGCTACGCCGAGCTGGAGGACCAGGCCACGCGGGTAGAGGGCGCGCGGGCAGAAGAGCCCGTGCGCGCCGACTTCGAGGCGCTCCGCTGGTTTCCACTGCCCAGCGAGGTGCTCCGGGAGCTCCGCGGCCAGCTCGCGCTGGCCCGGGGCACGCTCCCGGCGTGCTCCATCCAGCCCCGCGCCACGGCGCGCTAGTGAGCTAGGGGACGGACCCGAGTAACCGAACTAACGCCCCCAAAACCCCAACGATCTCGGGCCCCGTTCGGGGACGGACCCGAGTAACCGAACTTCTCGGCGCTCACCCGCCCTCTTCGACGAACCCCTTCCAGCCGCCCATGTAGCTCACGAAGGCGTCCCCGAGGCCCTCCTCGCGAAGCGTCGCGGCCGACACCGGAAGAGCGCGCGCTGCAAAATCCCGGTCCGCCTCGAGACGCCGAGGAAAATCGTGGTGGAGAATGGCCGCCCGGCCGAGGCACACGAAGTCCGCGCCGGCGCCGAGCGCCCGCCGCACGTCGGCGCCGCTCATGATCTGGCCGGCCACACCCAGCCTCACGTCGCCGCGCTCGAGGTCTGTGAAGTAGCTCATGAGGCTCCGCCCCTGGTGTTCCTCCTCGGCCGGCTCCTTGAAACTGTCCCAGAGCGAGAGATCGAGATAGTCGAGGCGCGCGTCCGCGAGCAGCTCCGCGCATAGCGCGCGCATCTCGGCGAGCGTGATGCCAAAGCGTTCCCCGGAGAGGCGCACGCCCACGGTGAAGTCCGGCCGGCACGCGGCCCGCACGCCCTCTAGCACTTCGCGCAAGAGCCGCGCCCGGCCGGCGAGGTCGCCCCCATAATCGTCGTCCCGCGTGTTGATCGTGGGGCTCAGAAACTGCGCGAGCACGTAGCCGTGCGCGCCGTGCAGCTCCACGCCATCGAAGCCCGCGCGTTCGGCGCGGAGCGCCGCCGCGATGAAGGCGTCTCGGAGCGCTTCGACCTCCACCCGCGTGAGCGCCCGGGCGCCCTTGCGCTGCTGCGCCGTGGCGCTCACCAGCGCCTCCCCGGTGAGCTCCGCGTTCGCGCGCATGCCGCCGTGGAAGAGCTGCGCGTAGGCCACGCCGCCGTGCTCATGGATTGCCTTGGCCAGCCGCGTCAGCCCAGGCACGTGCGCGTCAGCGTAGATGCCGAGCTGCCCCGGGAAGCCCTGCCCGTTCGCCTGCACGTGCATGGCGCAGGTCATCACCACGCCGAAGCCGCCGCGGGCACGCAGGGTGAGAAAGCGAAGCTCGTCCGCGGAAATCGTTCCGTCGGCATAGCTCTGCGTGTTCGTGAGCGGCGCGAGCCAGAGCCGGTTTCGCGGAGCCGGCCCGCGGGAAAGCGGCAGCGCATCGTGCGGCGAGAGGGTCATGGCGCCGTGCTCCCATACGCCGGGTCCCCGTGCACGCCGCGGGACCCGGTGCACGCCGCGGGACGAGGCTCCCGCGCCTCATCGCCGCTGGCGAGGCCGGCGTGCCGGCAGCAAGCGGGAACGCCGGACAGCGCGTCCCATCGCGGACCCGAGGCACGACAGCGTGGCGACGCACCAGCGCGTCGATGCGCCCGTCCGCCCGGCGGCGAGGCGCCGCTCGCTGGCCCAGACGCTGCACTGCGCATCACGCATGCAGCCTCCGACGCGCACCCGAGCACCCAACGCCGGCATGACCCTCATCGAAATCCTCGTGGTGGTGAGCCTAATGGCCCTCATCGGATCGGCCGTGGCCATGAACGTCATGGGTTCCACAGGCCACGCGACGCGGCAGACCTGCGAGACCGACGCCCGGGCCATCCGCGCCGCAGCCGAGGCGTACTTCCTCGAACGCGGCGTATGTCCCGCCCGCGTCATGGCCCTGGTCGACGAGGGCTACGTCGACCGGGCGAGCCGGAGCCTCGACCCCTGGGACGGCGAGTTCAAACTGACCTGCGACGGCGGCGACATCGAGGTGGCGAGCGCGGGTCCGGACCGAAGCTGGGGCACGCGCGACGACATCCGCGTCCCCGGCGATCGGCGTATGGCGCGCGCGGGCGGGCGGGCCTGAGGCTCAAAACCCACACAGGCAAGGGCAGGCTCCGGTCCCGCGGCAGGGGTCGTCCTCGGCGCAGGAGGTGCAAGCGGAGTCGTCGGGCCCGATGAGGTTACAATCCGCCGGCACGATCGCGAAAACACGCTGCGCCGGGGCCGTCTCCGAGTCCGTCACGACGGCCAGGGAAGCCTCGAACACGGGACGGCGATCGCACGCGGGGCTGAAGTTCCAGCTGTTCGCGGGAACGGTCCGGTTGGGCCGGACGACCACGCGCCAGCAGAGCCGGCTTCCCGCCGCGGGGTCGTCGAAGGCATCGCCCTCTCCGTCCCCGTCGGTGTCGACGGCCCCGAGGGCCGCGCAGCCCGGCGTCGTCGCGTCGACCTCGACGCGCTCGATGAACTGAGCGCCGCGGTCCACGTCGGTCAGCTGGACGCGAACGCGACCGGAAAGCCCGCTCGCCGGCACGTCGTAGGTGAGCGCGGCGGCGAGCACCTCGGGGGTGGGCGGCGCGCGGAAGGGCACGAAAAAGGCGAGCCAGCCACGGGCCCGCGCCGAGTCCTCGGGGTCGTTCACGTCCGTGCCGAGGTAGAGTTCGGGGGAATCGCCTTCGCCGTCCCCGTCGGTGTCGGCGCGTACCGGAGAGCTCCCGACCCTGTTCTCGGCGCTGTCCGGCACGCCGTCGTTATCGCTGTCGAGGTCGAGGAAGTCCGGGATGAAATCTCCGTCGGTGTCGACCGGTGGCGTGTCGAGGTCCGCGTCGCCCGCCTCGACGGCGTCCGGGACACCGTCCGAGTCGCTGTCCAGATCGAGCTCGTTTGGGGTTCCATCGCCGTCCGCGTCGGGAGTGCGTTCGTTGAACTCGTCCGCATCGCGGATCGAATCCCCGTCCGAATCCACATCGCGGAAGTCCGGGATGCCGTCCGCGTCCGTGTCGCGCGGGAAGACCGGGTTCGGCCCCAGCTCGACGACGTCCGGAATGCCGTCCCCGTCGTCGTCGGCATCGCGGAAATCCAGCACACCGTCCCCGTCCAGGTCACCGAGCGCACCCGAGGAGTCCCGGAAGGCGTCGAGGCTGTCGCTTCGGCCGTTGTCGTCGCTGTCCAGGTCGAGTCCGTCAGGGGTTCCGTCGCCGTCGGCGTCGACGCCCTCGGCAAGGCCTTCCTCCCGGTCCGTCAGCCCGTCGCCATCGGCGTCAGCGAGCGGGTCCCCGAGGTCCGGAGGCCCCTCGTCGAACGCCGCGTCACGCGCGGACGAGTCGACGCCGTCGGAAACACCGTCCGAAACACTGCCGTCGCCACCAGGACCCGCGCCGGTGCTGTTGGCGCACGCCGCGAAGCACAAAACCAAGAGTAAGTAAGAACGCACCTATCCAGTCTCGGCGCCGCGCGGAAAAACCGCAACGACCGGTCATGCCGCCTGCCACAGCGAATCGCGCGCCACAGCCCCGACGCGAGCGGTTCTCAAACGTCGAGCTGCGCCATGACCTGGTTGATCGCCTTGGCGCTGCTCATCACGTAGAAGTGCACGCTCGGCGCGCCCTTCTCGAGGAGTTCGCGGGCCTGGCGCACGGCCCACTGCACGCCGACCTCCATGCGGTGCTTCTTGTCCGCGGCCTCGAGCTCGCGGGCGAAGACCTCCGGGATGTCGCAGTGGAAGACGCTCGGGATGCTCGTGAGGTGTTTGCGGAGCGTGAGCACCTTGAGGCCGGGAATGACCGGCACGGTCACGCCCTCGGCGCGCAGTGCGTTCACGAAGTCGAAGTACTTCTGGTTGTCGAAGAACATCTGCGTCACGACGTACTCGGCGCCGGCCTCGACCTTCTCCTTCACCCGGCGCACGTCCGAGGCGAGGTTCGGCGCCTCGAAGTGCTTCTCCGGGTAGCCGGAGCAGCCCACGCAAAAGGTCGTCGGCTCCGCGTCGAGGTGCGCGTCCAGGAACTGGCCCTGGTTCATGGCGTGAATCTGCGCGATCAGATCGCAGGCGTAGTCGTTCCGCGTGCGGCCGCCGGTGAGCGGCTTCGTGTAGCCCTTGTCGTCGCCGCGAATGGCCAAGACGTTGTCGATGCCCAGGTAGCGGAGCTCGATGAGGAAGTCCTCGGTCTCCTGCTGCGTGAAGCCCCGGCAGAGCACGTGGGGCACGGCGTCGATGCCGTACTTGCCCTGGATGAGCGCGCAGACGCCGAGCGTGCCGGGCCGCTTGCGCTTCACGTGGCGCTGACTGCCTTCGGCGGTCTCCTCGTAGACGATCTCCGCCGGGTGGCTCGTGATGTCGATGAAGGGCGGCCGGTGCTCGCTCAGCTCGTCGACGAGCCGGAGCACTTCCTTGGCGCTGCTCCCGCGCTTGGGCGGGATGATCTCGAAGGTGACGAAGGGGTTCGTCGCCTTCTCCAGGTGCTCGGTGACCTTCATGCGCAGCCCTTAGCTCACGGCAGGCGCCGCGGCATCGGCCGGCCGCGGCATCGGACCGCGTCCCGGGCTGCCCTCCTCTAGGGCTGAGCGCGCAGCGTGACGACGACGTTGTAGTCCGGGACGCGCCCGCCGGGGTCGCGCCGGTCCGCCGGGAGCAGCACGTTCGCCTCGGGCCAGTGCATCTGCGCGTTGCCCGGATGCATCGCGGCCGTGAGCGCGCGTCCCGCAAAATGCCCGTGGGCGCTCTCTACCAGGATGCGCGCGTCGTCCTGGAGCCCGAGTTCGGCCATGTCCGACGCCGCGAGCAGCACGTGGTCCCGCGCGGCACCGGTCAGGTCGTCGACGTCCTTCTGCACCAAGCTGTTGAACTGCTTGCCCCGGCGCGTCGCCAGGTGGAGCTGGCCCTTTGGGAGCCGCCGGTCCGGCACCTCGGCCGTCACGAAGCGCGCCTTGCCGCTCGGCGTGCCGAAGCGCTCCTCGCAGAGCCGCGGGCCGCCCCATTGAAACTGATCGCCCTTCTTCTCGAGCTCGGCGATGCGCTCGTAGGCCGGGATGGTCCGGGCGATGTCCGCGCGCACCGCCGCCGCATCCGCGAAGCGCGGCGCATGCGTCACGCCCGTGGCCTGCACCACCTCGCTCAGGATGCGCCACTCTTCGCGCGCCTCACCGACCTCGTGGCCCGGGATGTACGGGCTGAAGATCACCCGGCGCTCCGTGGTGGTCTCGGTCACGCCGCCACGGTGCTCGTAGCGCGTGCGCGCCGGCAGCAGCCAGGCCTCGCCTCCCGCCGGCGGCGGCACGAGCATGGACGAGTTGAGCACGATGTCCTGGTGCACGCGGAGGCCCACGCGGCCGAGGCCCTCGGCCACGCCCGCCGGGTCCGGGAGCGTCTCGAGGAAGTTGCCGCCCACGGCGTAGAGCGCGTCGAGGCGCCGGTCCTTCGCCGCGTCGACCATGGCCGCCGCGTCGAGGCCCTCGCGCGCCGGCGGCCGGAAGCCCCAGAGCGCCTCGAGCGCATCGGCACCCTCGTCGTTCAGCGGGTGCCCGGGAAAAGCCGTGGCGTAGGCGCCCATCTCGGCGCCGCCCTGCACCCCCGAGTGGCCGCGGATGGGCATGAGCCCGGTGCCCTCGCGACCGACGTAGCCGCGGCTGAGCGCGAGGCTGCAGATGGCCGCCACCGTGTCCGTCCCGTGCGCGTGCTGCGTGAGCCCCATGCTCCACACGAAGACGGCCTTGCCCGCGCCCTCGAGGGCGCCGGCGAAGCGCGTCACGTCGTCGGCCGTCGCCCCGCTCCGGGCGCGGAGCTCCTCCGCGGGGAAGCCCTCGAGGTGCGCGACATAGTCGTCCCAGCCCTCCGTGCGCGCGGCGATGAAGCCCCGGTCCACGGCGCCGCGCGCCAGCAGCTCCTTCTGCACCGCGTAGGCAAAGGCCAGGTCACCGCCCGCGTGCACGGAGACGAAGTCGTCGGCGATGGCCGTCCCGAAGAGCGCCGAGTCCGCTTCGCTCGGGATCCAATAGCGCTCGAGTCCCGGCTCCCGGTAGGTGTTCACCACCACCACGCGCGCGCCGCGCTTCTTCGCTTCGTAGAGGTACTTGAGCGCGACGGGCTGGTCGTTGGCCGGGTTGCTCCCGAAGAGCACCACCAGATCGGCGTCGTACCAGTCCTTGTAGCTGCAGGTGCTCGCGGCCACGCCGAGCGTGGCCTTCATGGCCGCCGTCGAAGGCGAGTGGCAAAGGCGCGCCGCGTTGTCCACGTGCGGCGAGCCATAGGCGCGCCAGGCCTTCTGCGCCGCGTAGTAGACCTCGTTGGTGAGGCCGCGGCTGGTGAGAAAGAGCCCCGCGCGGTCCGGGTCCGTCGCCGCGAGGCGGCCGCCGATGCCCGCGAGCGCCTCGTCCCAGGACACGCGCACATAGCCCGGCGTGCCCGCGCGCCAGACCATGGGAAAGGGGAGCCGGCCCAGGCGCCGGAGCGCCTTCGAGCTCTTCTCACGAAGCGGCGCGACCTGGGCGAGCAGCCCTGGGTCCAGCGGGCCCATGGTGTTCAGCTCGAGCAGGTTCAGACGCACCAGACACAGGTGCGTGCCGTCGAGGGTCCAATCCTCGAGGCCGCTCGTCCCGAGGGCGCAGCCGTCGCAGACGCCGTCGTTCAGGATGCGCCAGGCGTAGCCGAGCTTGCCCCGATTGTCCCAGGCGATGCGGCCCATCTCCCGGAAGTGCCGGGGTTTGGTGGCACCGATGCCAAAGGGCAGGCGGCTCTTGCGCAGGCGGCCGCGGCTGATGCCTTTGCCGCCTTTCGGGCCTTCGACCGCCCCGTGGGCGGAGGTCTCGTCCTCGCCATGCTGCCCGCCACCTGGCGCACCACCCTTCATGGGCGGGAGCCTACCAGCGCGCCGTGCGATGAGCGCGCGTCCACCTCAACGTGGCGTGTCCGGCAACGTGAAGCGCGTCACGTCGAGCGGGCCCTCGCCCTCCGCCGCCAGCGCTTGCCGGAGCGCGAGGAGCAGCGTCTCCCGTGGCGCTTCGCGCAGCGCGCGCTCCGTGGCCTCCCGGGCGGCGTCGCGCTCGCCGGCGCCGGCGAGCCAGAGGGCTTCGAGGTAGCCGCGCCAAAGGCGTCGCCGGCTCGTCTCCCGGTCCTGGCTTCCGGCAAAGCGCGCGTCGCGCCGGGCCCAGCTCCGGCGCAGCGCCCGGGTCGCCTCGGCCCGGTCCCCGGCCGTCGCCGGGGCTGGCAGCACGCGCGCGAGCAGCCCCTCGGGCACGAGCGTCGCGGCGACTTCCGGCGAAAGCCCCGGGTCGAGCTCCAGGCGCACCGGGCGCGCCGCAGCGAGGCTCTGCAGCTCGTCCGCCGGCGGCGACCCTTCGAGCAGCGTGGCGGCGAGGAGCGGACGCAAATCCGGGTCCCCCTCGGCGAGGCCTTCCGCTACGCCCGGGTAGGCGAGGAGCGGGACGGGCACGAGGGACACGTCCGGGCGCATGCCGTCCTCGGCCTGGGCGCCCCAAAACGCAAAGACCGTCTGCGGGTCGTAGGCGAGCACCACCGCGCGCTCGGGCAGGTCCCGCCGAAGGAAATGATCCGTGGTGTCCGTGTCGCGGAAGCGCGCCAGGCTGGCCTGGCGACCGGGGCCGAGCGGCAGCGCCGCGCTCGCCACGAGCAGCGCGTAGGCCGCGACGATGGCGAAGCCCGGCGTGCGGCCGAGAGCCCGCACGAGCAGCGCGCCGCTGGCCACGATGGCGACGGCGGCGGCGGCGAAGGCCGGCATCAGGTAGCCGGCCGCGTCCGGGTTGTCGCGCACGAAGCCGAGCCACCCGCGGGCCGCCACGTAGACGACGAATACGGCCAGCCACAGCGTCCCCGCGCGCCGCGCCGGCCGGGCGCGAAGGAGCACGTAGAAGCCGAGCGCGGCCGCGGCGAGCAGGGGCCCGGGGAACGCTTCGACGAAGACCAAGGCCACCTCGGCGAAACGCTCCCCCACGCTCTCCGGCGCGCCGGAGCCGGTGTTGCCCTGAAAGGCCTCGGCGCTCACGACCCAAAGGAAGTTCCGCGGCGTCTGCGGGTCGCCGAGGGCGAGCGGGGCGCCGGCGGCCGCGCGGATCGGGAGCGCCGCGTAGAGCGCCAGGGCGAAGGCCACCAGGCCTCCGGCCAAGAGGAGCACGCGCCGGCCGTGCACCTCGTAGGCGCGCGCCAGCGAAGGCGCGGCGGCGGGCAGGAGCAGCAGCGCGAGAAAGTGGTGGTTCGTGAGCGCCAGGCCGAAGGCCACGGCGGCGGCCAGCACGGGCCCGGGCCCCGCTCCGGGCCAGCGCGCCTCGAAGGCCAGGAGGCGCTCGAGGGCGAAGAGCACGAGCGCGGCCTGGAGCGCGTAGACCTCCGGGCGAACGGCCTGGAGCCACCAGGCGCTCGACCCGGCGCCGAGCCAGGCGGCGGCCACGGCCAGGGGCACCACGAGGCGCCGGCTCAGGCCGAGCGCGCCATAGGTATGCGCGGCGGCTCGGGCGAGAAAGAGCGCAGCGAGCGCCGCCAGCACGGCGCTCGCGACGGCCACGCGGTAGCTCGCGGGTCCGAAGGGCAAGAGCAGCACCGCCGCGCCGTTCACGAGGCCCGCGAGGGGATGCCCTGGCGGGTGGCTGATGCCGAAGGAGGTCGCCTGGGCCACCATCTCGCCCGCGTCGAACCAGTGGCCGTAGCCCGAGGCCGTCGCCAGATAGAAGGCGAGAAGCGGACCGGCCGCGAGCGCTTCGGCCCAGCGCGGTAGCGGCGCGCGTTCCGGGCGGGAGGACAGCTGCGGCGCAGCGAGCACGCCGCAGTCTACGTGCACTCCGGGCGCCGCGGGCGCTCAGATCAGGATCACGTCGCAGGGAAAGCTGGCCGTGAGCGTGACCCCCGGCGAGTCCGTGAGCTCCGTGCAGGCGGCGCCGAGGACCTCGATGCGCGTGGCGTCGAGGACGCGCCACCCGTCGGGGTCGTCGCAGGTCAGCAGGCGTCCGTTGAGACGCACCTCGCCGAGGCAGGCGTCCTCGAGGTCTTCGATGCGCCCGTCGAGGGTCACCTCGCAGCTCAAGGCGCCGCCGACGATGGCCCCGAGCGCGCTCCGGAGCCCCGCGTCGTCACCGGCGACGAAGAAGGGCGCGTCGTCGTCTCCGGGCCCGCGGCCGAGGCCGGCGTTGGCCATGTCCTGGAGGTGCGCGTCGCTGACGACGCCCTCGCCCACGCTGATGACGAAGGTGCGGATGCCCGCGGCGAAGGCCGCCTCCGCCGCGGCCACGCTCCGGCCCTGACCGCGCTGGGGGTTGAGCTCGGCGCATTGGTCCGGCTCCCCGTCCGTCGCGAGCACGAAGATCGTTGGGTCCGTAGGCGGATCCGGGAGCCCCGTGAGCCGGGCCGTGAGCACCTCGAGGGCCTCCCCAGTCGGCGTCTCGTCGACGGGCTCGCGCTCGCCGTACACGGCCTCGATGGCGGCGTAGTTGCCGAGGGCCGCGTCCACCACCTCGACCATGGGACACATGCCGATGGGCGGTCCCGAAGAGCTCCCCTCGGCCCGCGCCGTATAGAGCGCGAGGCCGAAGCGCACGGTCTCGTCGAGGGACGCGATGAGCCCGGCCTCGGCGTCCAGGAGCGAACTCCGGAGCGCGTCCCAACGGTTCGAGGCGCCGAAGTCTTCGCTCATGCTGCCGCTCTGGTCGACGACCAGGTAGACGTTCGGCGTGACGCGCCGGGCGCCGACCTCCACGCGGGCGCAATCCTCGGGACCCAGGTCCGGCGTGCGACGCGGGCAACGGCCGTCCGGGCCGCAGACGGCGCCTTCGGGGCAGGCGTCGCCGGGCAGGCAGTCGGCGGTGCAGCGTCCCCCGGGGCCGCAGTAGAGTCCGTCCGCGCAGGCGAGCGCGCCGCTGCAGGGCGCGTCGCAATCGGCCGGCGCGGAGGGACCCGAACAGAACTCGCCGGCGCTCCCGCCCGGTGGGATCACGCTCGCCTCGCCGGTGCACGCGAGCGCGAGCGGCAGCAGGAAAACCCAGCGCATGAGCGCTGACGCTACCACCCGCCGGCCCTTCCGCCCGGCGTCCGTGGCCCGCGGCGCGTTACCGCGCCGACGCTCGACGACGCGTGAGGCCATCCCATCGGCCTCGCGGGCTCAATCCCGCGAGGGCACCCAGCTCTGGCCCGCCGCGGCGGTGATCGCGCGCATGATCGGGTAGGTCCGGATCAGGTAGGGCGTGCGCTCCCGGGCCCGGCCGGCCAGGTCCCGGGCGACTTCCAAGAGCCCCTCCGCCGACGCTCGATCGGCGGCCTCGAGCTGGCTCACGTCGCGCTTTCGCCGGGCTTCGAGGAGCGCGATGTGCATGTTCCAGGCGAGCGCGGCGACCATCATCGCCGCCTCGCCGGTGGTCACCGCCGACGCCGCCTGGCGAATGGTCTCGAGCGCCGTCTGCTCGTAGATCGGTCGGTCGTTCTCCACGCGCGCCAGCGCCGTGACGATGCGGGCGAGGAGCCGCTCCTGCTCGGTCCATTCGCGATCGCGCCCGGGGCTTTCGCCCACGGCCACGAGGGCCTCGGCCACGAAGCGCGCCGGTTCCACGATGGCGATGCCCTCGACGCCCCGGCTCGTGTCCCCGCGCTCGCTCACGATGCCGATGAGCCGCCCGCTCGCGTCGATGACCGGACCGCCCGAGTTCCCGGGGTTCACGCTCATGGCGAGCTGCAGCCGCCCGTCGTTCCGAAGGCGGCTGAGCTCGCCACTCACGGCCGCCGGGAAGCGCTCGCGAATCTCGATGGGGTAGCCGCTCGCCGAGAGGCGCTGGCTGAGCTCCAGCACCGGCGCCCGGGATGGCACGGGCACGGCCGCCGGCGTCTCGCGCTCGACGCGGAGAATGGCCACGTCGTGAAA
>JBCCAW010000518.1:0-4285 GCA_039814655.1 Myxococcota bacterium
CGCGCACCGTGGCGCTCGTCTGACCTTCGGGCACACGCAGCGGACCGTTCCAGTCTTCGTAGCGGCTCAAGGTCATTTCGACGCGCCACGGATCGCCGGATACATCCACGGTGGTCTCCGTCGGTGTGCGGCCGATCGAACGGCGCTCATCGCCCCGTACGAGCGTGACGCGAGCGCCATCTGGCTCCGATCGGAACGCGACGCTGATCTCCGCCGCCGTGAGGGTCTCGGCCAGCTCCATCACCGTGCCTTCGGTAAACTGAAACACGCGCTGCCAGGTTGCCCGGCCGGCGAGCTCAGCCCGAATCGTGTGGCTCCCCGGCGTCAGGTCGGTGACCCGCATCGGCGTCACACCGGGGAGTTCGCGACCGTCGACGAAGACCTTCGCGCCCGCCGGCGTGGTGGTGAGCGCGAACCCGGTGCCGCCCTGCGCCGCGTTGCCGTTCGAATCGCTGCCGTCTTCGGCCTCGAGCTCGATCGTTGGCAGACGCAGCTCCTGGCCGCCCTCCAGCTCCACCTGCGTTCGCCAGGTGGTAAAGCCGGTCTTCCGCACATCCACCGTGTGCTGCATCCCGGGCGTCACATTGGTGATTAGGAACGGGCTCTGCGTCCCCGACGAGACCGGCTCGTTGTCGAGCAACACCACGGCGTCCCGGGGGTCCGTCGTGACGATCAGCGTGCCCGGGTCGTCGGGCCAAAGGAGAATGGCGGCGGCGACGGCCGACAGGAGCAGGAAGCATGCGGCCACCACCACCGGAAGCCAGCGTCGCGAGTCGCTCTTGGGCTGCCGCAGAACCGCCGTCGGTTCGCGCACCGCACGCGGCTTGGGTTCGGGCGCCGACTGTGGTGAGGGCGACGGCGCATCAAACGGTGACGGCGCGCCGCTTGGCGGCGTGGCAGGCAGTTCGCCGCGCGGCGGAAGCCTCGGTACCTGCGTTGGTTCGGCTTCAAGGGGCGTATGGCCGCCGCCGTAGCTCGGCGACGCGGCGCCGTAGCTCGGCCCAAGGCTTGGCGAAAGGCCCGGGCTGGACGCTGGCCCCGCGGCCACCACCGGCGGCGGTCCGGAAGCGTCGTTTCCCTTGTCGTAGATCTGGGTGGCGAGCTCGTCCTCGTCCCAGTCCATGTCGAAGGCAGGAGCCTGGGCGGGCGGGCCTCCCATGCCCAGCATGGTCGACTTGGGCATCGGCTTCGATGCGCGCGGCGGCGGTGGTGGCGGCTTCGAAACGGCCGGTGGTCGTGAAACGGACGAAGGCCGCGAACGCGGCGGAGGCGGCGGCGGTCGAGACGCGACGGGGCGACCGGGCGCCTTGATCTGACGGTATTTCTCGTCCCGCATCTCTTCCTTTTGAATCTCTTCGGCCCAGTTCCGGCGCATCCAAGTGCCGAGGTCCTTGCGAGCAAAGAAGTTGCCGCTCGTGTACATGAAGGACTGCAGGTCGTCGTGCAGGTCCATCGCCGTTTGGTAACGATCCTCAACGTCCTTCGCGAGGGCCTTGAGCACGATCTGCTCAAGCTCCTTCGGAATGCGGCCGTTGTAGGTGCTCGGCGGCATGATCTCGACGTTTCGCACCTTCTCCAACGTGGAGAAATCGCTTTCGCCCACGAAGAGCCGTTCGCCCGTCAGGAGCTCATAAAGCACGATGCCCACGGCGAACACATCGCTTCGCCGGTCGAGGGGCAAACCGCGGACCTGCTCCGGCGACATGTAGCCGAATTTGCCCTTGAGAATGCCCGCTTGCGTCTTACCGGCCTTGTTCGCGGCCTTCGCGATGCCGAAGTCGATCAGCTTGATCTCGCCGTCGTAGCCCACGAGGATGTTCTGCGGCGACACATCGCGGTGCACGAGGTTGAGCGGCTGACCGCCGCCGTCGCGCTTGTTGTGGGCGTAGTCGAGGCCCTCACACACCTTCATGACGACGTAGCTCGCCATGGGAACGGGCACGGCTTCGCCACGCTTCGCAAGTCGGTCGAAAATCGCGCGCATGTCTTTGCCGCGCACGAATTCCATCGCGATGAAGTAGCTCTCGTTGACCTTACCCAGGTCGAAGATCGACGCGATGTTCGCGTGCGTGAGCTGCACGCTAATCTTCGCCTCGTCGATGAACATCGTGATGAACTCTTGGTCCTCCGCGATGCTCGGTAGAATTCGCTTCACGGCGACGAGGCGCTCGAAGCCCTCCACCCCGAAGGCTTTGGCTTTGAAGACCTCCGCCATGCCTCCGACGTTGACCCGCTCGAGCAGGAGGTATTTGCCGAAGGGAATGGGCTTTTTCACCGGTGTCCTCTAGATCCGGACGCGTCTCCCGCCCGAATCCGCGCACCATAGCCGATTGGCCGGCATCGGTTCAAGGCGACGCGTCGTCCTCTTCCGGGTCCGGCGCCACAAAGCGCGGCGGACCTTCGCCGCGGAAATACCGCACGCGGGTGTCCTGCATTCGGCCCCAATACATGTAGGGCCGCGGTTCAACGTCCGGAAAGAGCACTTCGGACGCCGGACGCTCGTTCGCGACGAGCACGAGGCTGCTCTCAACGGCCACGTCACGCTCAAAGGCGTCGGGCCCAGCGGTCATGCCCTCGAGCTGATAGGCGAGCCGCTGGTCGGGCCCCAGCCCGATCGCGTCGATGCCCATCGCCTCGAAGGTCGCGGCAGCCCGCGGGCCTTCCACGTAGAGCCAGAAGCCCTCGCCATCGACGCCGAGGCCCGCGCCGTGTGACGAGTCGATAGCCGGCCCAGCAAACACCGTTTCATCGCTGCGCCCGGGCTGCTCGACGATCGCAAAGCGATTTCCGACGGTCAGCGCCTGGCGCACAAGCCGGCGCGCACCGGCCCTAGCGGCCCCCGTCAGGTAGGCGAGCACCCGGGGGGCTTCTTCGCGCCCCCCGATTCCGACCTGAGGTATCACCCGGCTTCCGTCGATGCGAACGAAATGCGTGCCCCCATCTTCTGCGGCAGCGAGCGCCGGCGGCCAGCCGCCGTGCGGAAGGCCGCTGGCCGACAGCTCGAGCGCGCCTTCGCCCACGCGCCGGAGCGCGGGACCCGGGAGCACCGGCTTCAGCGTGAGGTAGAAGAAATCGCGCGGGTCCTGACGAACGTAGCGGGGAAAACGCATCGGCGTCATCGAGCGCGCCAGCAGCCGCCCACGCGCCGTCCACTCGCGGGCGCGCGGTACATCGACCTCGAACTCGAAGTCCCTCGACGGACGGCGCGGAAGGTCCGGCGCCTCGGAGCGCCGAAGCACGTTGTAGAATTCAAAGGCCGTGTGGCGCTGATTCATGTCGAGGTGAATGCCGCGCACGCAGCGCGTCGCACGCATCGCTTCGCCGAGCTCGTCGGCCCCCATCGACTTGCCCCAGAAGTACGCGAAGAAGCCTTCGCTCGTCAGGCAGATGCCCGAGCGGTCGATGTACGCCTGCTCGTCGTCGCCGCGCGGCGCCGCCCCCCAATACCAGCGACGCCATGGGTTGATGCGATCGCCTTCGACGACGCTGGTGAGATTCTGGCGAAACTCCACCATCGTCTCGGGGATTTGCCGAACGGCCCACTGCTCCCGATAGTGGCGCACCCCCTCCGGTGGGTCGGTCCACGACCCCATGGCGACGCGGCCGTCCCGGTAGACGGCCACCGTCGCCGCCCACGGCTTCGGCGGCAGGTAAACGCGGCCCTCACTCATCATGCCGAACTCGCCGTGGAGCGATTGAAACCCACCGTTGAAGCCCGCCACGAGCTGCCCAAGCTGGTCGCGCGGAACCATCCCCGAGCCCGTTGCCCCCGTCGCACTCTCGGGCTCCCGAGTGCCCGTCATCACGCGCAGCTGAACGGCGCGGGGATCCCAGGTGACCACGTACACCCGAGTGAAGGGCCGGTCCGGATCGACCTGGAGGAATGTGGTGTAGAACGCCGGAGGCGCACCGGGGTACGAACGCACGAAGGGGTCATCGACGACGGCGACCCACTCGCCCTCCCCGCGTGCCGGCGAACGCACCACCGGGTCCAGCTGGGCCGGCGGCCAGCCAAGCTCCGGGTCCGTCACCGCCAGCTCAGCGCGCCGGCGGGTCGCTTCCTCGCTCAGGTCCGCCAGCCCCAGCTCGTCGGCGACCTCTTGCTCCGTATCGGGTTCGCCAAAGGCGGTGTAGTACGCACGCTGAAGCGCGTCCTTGAGCGCGAACACGCGGTGTTCGAGCCAAGCGATCGGCTCTGGGCCTACAAACGGCAGGCTACGGACGGTATCGACGACCCACGTAAGGGTGCCCGGCATGCCCTTGGCGGGCGCCTCGAAGCGAACGA
>JBCCAW010000022.1:0-21972 GCA_039814655.1 Myxococcota bacterium
CCACGCTGACGTAGGCCTCTCGCCGCCGGCCCATCGGCGGACCCTACCTTGTTCGCGGAGGACGCCGCCTTAGGGAGAGCTGCATGCGCTACGCGACGACGCTCCCGCTGGCCCTCTCCCTGGCGTGCGGAGGGCTCACGTCTGCCTCCGGGGCCGGCGCCGGCGATCTGGTGGGGGAGGTGAGCGCCGAGCAGATCCTCGCGGTGCCGGGCTGGGCCGAGGAGCACGACGCGGCGGACATCGACCTCGACGCGGCGCAGGCGCTCCGCGAGGTCCCTCCCGGCGCGACCGTCGACGTGTTTCTCGGCACCTGGTGCTCGGACAGCCGGCGCGAGGTGCCGCGCCTTCTCCGCGCGTTGAGCCACCAGGGAACCGTCCCCTTCCGCGTCCGCTACGTGGGCGTCGACCGCGCCCTCGACGAGCCCGCCGCGCTCCTCGCGGGAGAGCGCATCCGCTTCGTGCCGACCTTCATCGTTCGCCGGGACGGAGCCGAGGTCGGGCGCGTCGTCGAGAGCGCGCCGCGCGGGATCGAAGTCGAGCTCCACGCGCTGCTCTCCGGCGAGGCGAGGGGCATCATCAGCCGTCGCGCCGACCTCTGAAGCGAGGGCGCTGGGCGTTGCCGACGTGGCGCGGACCTCGCGCCGCACCTTGCGTCTGCGCCGGCGCTCGGGAATGACAGGGTGCATGTGGTCGCGTCCCCTGCCGTCTGCGCGCGCGGCCGCCCTTGCCCTCGCGCTGGTCGGTTGCGAGGCGACGGCTCCGGGAGCGATCGCGCCGACTCCGGAGGAGGTGGACGAAGAGACGATCCTTCGCGGGCGCACCGCCCCCCCTTCGACGCTCGCGGAGCAGGCAGCCCAATGGCCTGCGCTTCGGCCCCGTCCGCGACCCTTGCGCGTGGGCGCCCGGGAGCTGCATGCGACGCGATGCCACGTGCGGGGCGGCGCCGAGCGCCTGGCCGAGAGCGTCTTTCGCGTCGCTGGGGACGTCGCGCGCACGGACGCCGGCCTCGTGGTGATCGACCCGCAGGGCGCGCTCCGCCGCTACCTGATCGAGGCCGAGAGGCCCTGTGCGCTCTCCCCGGACCTAGGCTTCGGTGACGGAGGAAGGCTCGAGCTCCCGGGCGCCGCCGAGAGCGCGCCCTCGCTCCTCGCCGCCGATGACGCCGGTCGCCTCTACGCCGCCTCCGAAAGTGAGAGTTGGCGCATCGGGCCCGACGGCGAGATCGCGCGCTGCGCCGTGGGCGCCCACTCCCTTGCCGTCGGTCCGGAGGGGGCGGTCCACATCACGACGCCGGACGGGCGCGTGCTCCGCCTCCGCTACGACGAGGCGGGAGCGTGCCGCGGAGGGCCCTGGCCCGCGGGGAGCGATCTGCGCGCTCGCTTCGCCGCGCACGCGGCCGGTCATGTGTGGCTCACGCCCCGTGCTCCGCACGCGGACCGGGTGCTCACGGCCTTCACGGCTGAGGGGCTGCGCGCGACGCTCCAGCTCGGCAAGACCGGCGAGCGGGACCCCATCGTTCGAAGCCGCGCGCTGGTCGGTGACGCGCGGGGGCTCGCGCTCGTCGACGGGCACGCGCGCCGCCTTCGCCTCTTCGCGAAGGACGGAAGCCGGCGCGGGAGCGTGGATCTTCTTCGCCTGCTCGACCTGCCTCTGCCCTGGGTGGGTGGAGCGACGCGCGTGCGCGAGCGCGTGAGCTTCTTCGCCATCGGTCACGAGCGTGGCGCCGCGAGCGGACTCTTCGAGGGCTTGCTCTTTCGCGTCGCCGGTCTTTGAAAATGCCGGCGGCGGCGTAGCGATGCGTCACGGCGGGCGTACGCCCGGGGAAAGGAAAGTGCGCTCGTAATGAACGGAAGCCCCCGAGGACAGATACACACGTCGGGGGGGCACTCGAAGAACGCATGACTCGAACGTTTCTCCTCACGCTTGGTCTCGCGGCCTGCGCCGCGCCAGCCGAAGACCCAAACCGCGAGGTCATCGTCGTTCGCGGCACCGTCGGCGACGAAGCACCGCGTCCTCCGCTGAACCGAACGCATCTCGCCAAGCTGGGCGACCGGCTTCGCGCGCAGCTCCGCCGGGACCCGGGGCCCTACGCGGTCCGTGTGGACTTCGACGACGTCCCCACGGGCGACGTGCTCGAGGCCTTTTTCCTCGAGCCCCTCGGTGACGGGTTCATCGGACGCATCGACCGCGAGAGCTTGAAGGACCTCCTCGTGCGCGAGGACGTCGTGCGCGTGCAGGCCATCCGCGGCTAGCGCGCTCGGCGCATCGTGCTGCGCCGGCGCCTTCGAGTCGCTGCCCCGGACCCGGGAGACTAAACCAAGGGCGTGCTGACCCCGCGCATTCGCTGGCCCTTGGTGGTGGTCGCGCTCGGCCTGGCCTTTCTGCGAGGATCGTCGGGAGACCTCCTGCGGGCCGCGCTCTTCGGCACGGCCGCGCTGCTGCTGGCCTGGGGGCATTGGCGCTACGGCGCCGTGCGTGTGGCCTTCACGGCGCTTCGGCAGGGGCGCCTCACCCGTGCGCTCGCGCTCATCGAGGGGACGGACCCGTCCCGCCTCGCGCCGGGCTTTCGTGCCTACTACCTGTGGATTCGCGCCGCCGAGGCGGACGCTCGAGGGGAGCTCGGCGCGGCCGGTGACCAGCTCGAGGCGGCGCTGGCGGCGGGGCTGCGGACGCGTCGCGACCGGGTGCTCGCCCTGGCGACCTTGGCGGCTGCGCGCGGGCGCGACGGGCACGCGCAGGAGGCGCTGACGGCCCTCGCGCGGGCGACGCGGGAGGCCGCCGGCGACCCGCGCCTCGAGGCCCTCGCCGCGCGCGCGCGTCGTGACCTCGAAGAGCCGGCGGGCGGCACGCCCTCCGGTGAATGACGCAGCGGGTGAAGTTCGCCGCTCGGCGTCACCCAGCCGTCACCAAGCCGCAGCGCGGACGGATTGCAGTCCGCATGGGGAGCGACGAGGGTGCCGGCATCCGCGAGTCCCGAACGGGGGCTCCGGGGGAGCGAACGAGGGATGGCGATGACTCTGCACACTCTTCCGCGATGGGGCCTGATGCTGGCGATGGCTGGCCTCGTCCTGACGACCGCCTGCGGCGACGACGACGGGACCACGGCTCCGCCCGACGACATGGGCGGTGACATGACCACCCTCGACATGGATCCCGGCGGGGACATGGGCCCCGACGACCTGGGCATGGACATGGACGTCGACATGGGTCCGGGCGACATGGGCCCGGGCGACATGGGTCCGGACGACATGGGCCCGGATGACATGGGTCCGGACGACATGGGCCCGGACGATATGGGCAGCCCGGCTGCGATGACCTCGATGCAGATCGCTTCCGTGCGCGCCACGGGCTCCGGTCCCATCCAGGGCGCCACCATTTCGCGCGTTCAGGAGGAGCTCGGTTCCTTCGACCCCGCGGGCTTCTTCGTGCAGGCCCAGCGCGGCGGCCCGGCGCTCTTCGTCGAGACCGACGTCGCGGCGCTCACGCCGGCTCCGGCGCCGGGCGACGTGGTGAGCTTCGACGTGACCACGACCAACACGGACGGTGGCCTGATCCGGGCCGTGGCCATCAGCGGGTACATGCGCATGGCCACCGGCGCGGACGTGGCGGCGCTCGCCGAGGACATCTCGGCAGCGACGGACGTGGTGACGGCCCTCGACGACTACGAGAGCGAGCTCGTGAGCTTCGCCGCGACGGTGGCCGAGGAGCCCGGCGGCGCCGGCGATACCTTCGAGGCGGCGAACATCGAGACGGCCGGGGTCATGGGCGCCGGTCGCGACTTCCGGCTCCGGGGCAACGTGCTCGGCCTGCTCGCCCTCGAGGTGGGCTGCACGCTCGACGTCACGGAGGTGATCATGTGGCGCTTCAACAGCGCTGCGCAGCCCCAGACCATCGATGCGGGCGAGGTGAGCGGCACGTGCCCGACGGTGCCCGAGGTCGCGAGCGCGGCCGCCGTAGACGCCGCGACGGTCAACGTGGCCTTCAACCGGCCCATCGATCCCTCGACCTTTGCCGCCGGCGACCTGGCCATCGCGGCCGGCGCGACCACGCTCAGCATCGACACGGTCACCTTCGACGGCACCGGCGCGACCGTGACGCTGGCGGCGGGGAGCGAGCTCGAGGACGCGACCGAGTACACGGTGACGGTCACGGGCGTGGCGGACTACCTCACGCAGGCCATCGACACGGCCGCCAACACGGCGACCTTCACGTTCGCGGCGATGCTCACCCCGAGCCAGCAGATCACCCGCGTGCGGGACGCCGCGCCCGGCGTGCTCTCGCCGGGGCTGCCGGTGGAGAACGCCACCGTCAGCTACGTACGGCCCCAGGTCGCGTCGGACCCGGCGGGCTTCTTCGTGCAGGCCGAGGCGATGGGCCCGGCGCTCTTCGTCGCCGTGGACCCGGCCACGCTGAGCCCGGTGCCGGAGGTGGGTGACGTCGTGAGCTTCACGGCGGACGAGACCGACGTCGCGAACGACCAGCACCAGGTCCTGGCCATCAGCGCGCTCAGCCGCTCCATGACCGGGCGCGACGTGACGCCGCTCGTGCAGGATCTGAGCGCCGCGACGGACGTGGTTACGGCGCTCGACGATTACGAGAGCGAGCTCGTCACGATCACGGGCACGACGACCGCGGACGACGGCTTCGCCGGCACGGGCCACCGCTCCGTGACCTTCGACTCGGCCGGCGTGAGCGGCAGCCCGGACCTCCTCTTCCGCTTCCCGCAGGAGCTCTTCGACGCCATCAACGGCGAGAGCTTTGCCGACGACGGCGCCGGCATGGTCACCGAGACCTGCACGCTCACCGTGGGCCCGGCGCCGCTCTGGCGCTTCCGCGCCGACGCGCAGGCGCAGGCGCTCACGGCGGGCGAGGTCTCGGGCACCTGCACGCAGGGCATGACCGTGACCGAGGCAGCCGCGCCCATGGACATGGAGGTCCGCGTGACCTTCTTCCGGGCTCCGGAAGACGCGAGCGTGCAGCCCGCGGACTTCGTCCTCGAGGACTCCGGCGCAATGGCCGGCCCGGCGGTCACGGCGGCGGTCGTCGACGGCCGCACGGTGACGCTCACTCTCGGCAGCGCGCTGATGGCGGGCGAGACCTACACGGTCACGGTCACGGGCGTGGACAGCCTCCTCGGCGAGGCCATCGACACCGCCGCCAACACCGCGGACTTCGCGTTCACCGTTCCCCTGGGCCCCCCGGCCGTGGGCGACCTCGTTATCAGCGAGTACGTCGAGGGCTCGAGCAACAACAAGGCCGTGGAGATTGCGAACGTGGGAGCGGTAGACGTGGATCTCACCACGTGCTCGCTTCGCCTCTACCGCAACGGCAGCATGACGGTATCGGGCACTTTCGCGCTCACGGGCAGCTTGGTCTCGAACGGCGCTCGGGCGTACTGCAACAGCAACTTCAGCGATGCCGCGCCGGACATGGCTGCCAGCACCCTCTGTGACGAGCTCACCACGAGCACAGTGCTGACTTTCAACGGCGACGATGCGCTCGACCTCGTCTGCGGCCCGACCGGAGCCGAGGTCACCTATGACGTCTTCGGGCGCATCGGCGAGGACCCGGGCAGCTCCTGGCCCGTCCCTCCGATGGGTGGGCCAGCGCCGACGGTCACCACCGCCAACCAGACCCTCCGCAAGGACTGCACCGCAGCCGCGGACACGAACGGCGCGGACGCCTTCGACCCGGACACCGACTACGCCGACTTCGCGTCCGACACCTTTGGAGACCTCGGGAACTACGTCTGTCCTTGAGCAAACGACTCATCACGAGGACGCCGGCGGCCCTTTGGGTCGCCGGCGTTTTCGTTTCGTCTTCGTGTCGCGCTTGCCCGGGCCTCCCCCGTTCACAGACCGGCAGGCATGCAGGGCTGGCAGGAGCGCGCCGTGGATGCGGCGGAGGTGGTCACGCGTGTGCCCAAGGGCGCGCGGGTCTTCGTGCAGGGCGCCGCCATGACGCCGACGCCGCTCCTTCAGGCGCTGCAGGCACGCACGGACGTCGAAGGCGTGCGTCTCTATCATCTGCACCTTTCGGGACTGCTGCCGCACCTCGAGGAGCCCGACCCGGGGCGCATCCTCGACGTCTCGCTCTTCACGGGCCCGGGCTGCCGGGCCGCCATCGCCGAGGGGCACGCGGACTTCGTGCCCGTGTTCCTCGGTCGCATCCCGGGCCTCTTTCGCGAGCGCACGATCCCCCTGGACGTCGCCTTCGTGCAGCTCTCGCCACCGGACAGCAACGGCCTCTGTTCGCTCGGCACGAGCGTGGACGCCACGCGGGCGGCCGTCGACGCGGCGACGCTCGTGCTCGCGGTCATCAACCCTCGCGTGCCGCGCACCCACGGCCATAGCTTCGTGCCCTTCTCCTGCGTGGACGCCTTCTGCTCGAGCGACGTGCCGCTCTACGCGCACGATCCCGTACCGCCGACGAAGGTCGAGGAGGCCATCGGCTCGCAGGTCGCGGCGCTCGTGCCGGACGGGGCGACGCTTCAGCTGGGCATCGGCGCCATCCCCGACGCCGTGCTCGCGCGGCTGGGCGACAAGCACGAGCTCGGCGTGCACACGGAGATGTTCTCCGACGGTCTCCTGCCGCTCCTCGAAGGAGGGGTCGTGACCAACCGCCGCAAGACCGTGCACCCGGGTCGCACCACGACGACCTTCGTGGCCGGCTCCCAGGCGCTCTACGACTACGTCGACGACGACCCGCGCATCGAGTTCCATCCCTGCGACCGCACCAACGACACGCGGCTCATCCAGAAGAACCCACAGGTCGTCGCCATCAACTCGGCCCTCGAGGTCGACCTGAGCGGGCAGGTCTGCGCCGACTCCATCGGCGCCCGCATCTACTCGGGCATCGGCGGGCAGATGGACTTCATGCACGGCGCGGCCATGAGCCGCGGCGGCCTCCCCATCATCGCGCTGCCATCGACGGCCGGCGGCGGGCGCTTCTCGCGCATCGTGCCCACGCTCAAGCCCGGCGCCGGCGTCGTCACGACGCGCGGCCACGTGCGCTGGGTGGTCACCGAACACGGCGCCGTGAACCTCCACGGCATGACGCTCCGGGAGCGCGGCGAGGCGCTGATCTCCATCGCCCACCCGGACTGGCGCGGGACGCTCCGCCGGGATTTCCAGGCGCTCCGGCACTTCCCACCCGCATCGGGCTGAAGCCGGGCCGCGTTGGTGCCCGAAAGGCCCGACTCGCTAGGCCCTGCTAAACTCACCGCGGTGACCGAATCGCGCCCCGACGACGTGCGCAGGGCGCCCGACGAGGAGGCCGACCTCGCTGGCGTGTTCCGGTCCGTTCGCCGAGCCGTCGCTCTCTGGATGCTCATGCTCGGGAGCCTCTTCGGCGCCGTGTTTTTGGGTCCCGGGCCCGGCCTCGCGCATCTGACCCTCGGCGCGCTGCTGGTGGTCGGGAGCGCGCTCTTCGCCGGGGCCTTGGCCTTCGCCGGCGAGCACCGCAGCGCCGGGGCCCTCGGCGGCTTGCTGAGCGGCGCCTTCACCCTCCTCTGCCTCGCGCTCTCCTTTCACCTCTTCGGTCCCTTCTCGGCCGGGTCCGGGCCCCTCCTCGCCTTCTTTCCTGGCCCGCTGCTCGGCTGGCACGTTGCGCGGTGGCTCGGGCGCCGACGCCGCGAGGTCCTTCCCCCAACCGTGTTCTGACGCCCGTGCCGATCACGCTCCGCCGCGGCCGGCTCTACCGCGGGCCGCAGGGGCGGCGACCCCTGCGCCTCGCCGGCGTGAACGCCTTCGCCCTGCCCTGGCTCGGGGCCTTCGACCGCCCACGGCTCGACCGAGAGCTGGACCGGCTCGCCGCTCTCGGCCTCAACGCCGTCCGCTTCGTGGCCACGAGCCACGGGCCCGACGACGCGCCGCACCGCGTCCACCCGAGCCTTCAGCCGGCCCCGGGCGCCTTTCGCGGCCCCTTGATCGAGGGCCTCGGGAGGTGCCTCGAGGGCCTGAAGGCGCGCGGCCTCGTGTCCATCGTCGCCTATGGGAACTTCTGGCATTGGACCGGCGGCTTCGCGCAGCTGCGGGCCTGGGCCGGCGCCGGCCCCCTCCCCTATCCGGTCGAAAGCCCGGAGGGCGCCGCGCCCGACTGGGACCGCTACACGCGCTACGCCGCCGGCCTCTACGCGGACCCCGGCGCGCGCGCGCTCTACGCCGCCGGTCTCACGCGCCTCGTGCCCGTGGTCGCCGCGAGTGGCGCAGACGTCCTCCACGAGCTCGCCAACGAACCCCGGGGCCTGGGCGCGCGGCCCGCCTTCGTGCGCTGGCTCGACGAGCAGCTGGCCACGCTGCGCCGCCTCGCTCCCGGCGCGCTCGTTCTCCCAGGGACCGAGGGCTCCACCCGCGACCCAGAAAGCGCCGGCCTCGACTTCGAGCGGGACCACGAGCGCGCGGACCTGGCTTCCCTTCACCTCTGGCCGGAGAACTGGGGCGTGCACCGGCCCGGGGACGATGAGCGCGCCTTCGCCGAGACGCTCGCCTGGGCGCGCGGGCACCTCCGGGAGCACGCCTTCCGGGCGGCGGCCATGCACCGGCCCCTGCTGCTCGAGGAGACGGGCCTCGCGCGGGACGCGGGGGCCTACGGGCCGGCGACGCCGACGACGCGGCGCGCGCGCTTCGTCCGCGCCTTGCTCGCGGAGGCCGAGGCCCTCGCGTCGGAAGGTGCGCCGCTCGCGGGCCTCTTGCTGTGGGCCTGGGCCGGGGAGGGCGTGCCGCGTGCTCCCGGCGGCGCCTGGGCCTATGGCGACGCGCTCGGCGGCGACCCGCCCCACGAGCCTCAGGGCTGGTACGGCATCTACGCGGGCGACGACCTGGCGCCGCTCCGGGAGCTCGGCGAATGGGGCCGCGCGTAGGCTGGCTCCGAGGGCTCAGGGCTCGACGGCGCCGGCGCTGCAGCTGTCGCCTCGGGGCGCGCCCAGCAGATCGGTGGCCGGACAGCCTTCGCTCACGGCGACGGCCTCCGGCGCGCCCGGGACACGCACGGGATAGGTCCCCGTCGGCCCGCTCCGGTCGGCCAGCGGACCGATCTCCGGGTCCACGACCCGAATGCCCGGCGCGCAGAGCGCGTCCGGATCGTCCGAGCCTCTCGACGCCCGCTCGACGGGCCACTGCACGTTGCCGCCGCCGTCCTGCTGCGGCGTGGTGCAGGTGATGGGGTTGAACTCGTTGCCCGCTGCGTTGTCGGCGAAGACGACGGCTTCGAGGGTCAGCTGCCCGCCGCCGAACATGCCGCCAGCGAAGGAGGCCGGGTTCCGCGCCCCGTTGCCCGCCACGGTCACGAAGCGAAGCCGGCCGGTCACCGAGGGGTCCACGCTAAGGCCGCCCCCGAGGCTGCCGAGGGCTTCGTTGTTGGCGATCATGACGTTCAGGAAGTCCACGCGCGTGCCGCCGGGGCCGAGGAAGAGCCCGCCGCTTCCCGGCGCCGTGTTCCGGACGAAGGCCGAGTCCACCACCGTGACCTCCATGCCCTGGAGGTAGGCGCCGCCCGCGCCGGAGAGGTCGCGGATCTCGACGACGTTGTCGGCGATGAGCGTCCGCGTGATGAGCTGCGTCCCCGTGGGCGTGTTGCTCACGCGGAAGATGCCGCCACCGAGCACGCGGGCGTCGTTGCCGCGGAGCTCCGATCCGCAGATCACCGCCTCCTGCTCGACGCCGTCGGAGTAGATGGCGCCGCCGTTTCCGCCGCCGGTACCGAGCCCCGTCGCCGCGTTGCCGGTCAGCACCGAGTCCAGCACGAAGAAATCGTTCAGGAGGTTGCCGATGGCGCCGCCGCTTGCGCCTCGGTTGTTCGAAAAGACGCTCCGTACGACGTAGGTGTCGCCCTCGCCGACGTTGTAGATGGCGCCGCCGGCGATGTCCGGGCCGTCGACGGGCGTCTCGTTCCCGTCGAAGACCGCGTCGATGGCCACGATCGTGCCGCCAAGGCTCCAGAGCGCGCCGCCGCCCCGCGTGGGGCCGTCGTCCCCGTCGCTCGTGCGCGCGCGCCCGTTGCGCAGCGTCAGCCCCTGCACCGTCAGCGTGGGCTCGCCGCGCTCGAAGCTCGAGTCGACCTCGAAGAGCCGCCCGTCGCCGCCGCCGTCCAGGACGACGCGCCCGCCGCCATCGACGCTCACGTCCGGGCCGCCGAGCACGAGGCGCAGCGGTTCCCCGATGGCGATGACGTGCTCCGCGGGGCCACAGTCGAAGGTGATGGTGCCGCCGCTCTCGACGGCCTCGCGAAGCGCCGCCTCGGTGCACGACGCCGGCGTCCCGTCCCCGATGACGTGGTCCGGCGAGCTGAAGTCCGGCAGGGGCACGCGCGCGAGAAAGGGAGCGCAGCCCTCCGAGGGGCCTGGCGGTGGGCCCGCGTCGACGCGTCCGCCGTCGCGGCCTCCGCCGCCGCCGGACGTTCCGTCGCTACCGCAGGCCGCCATCAGCGCCGCGGCAGCCCATGGCCCCCACCTCGTCATGCACGCACTCTACACGGCCGCGGGGTCAGGCCGCGCGGGCCGCGTCGAGCGCCGCGCCGAGATCGCGCCGAAGATCGGCGACGCCCTCGAGGCCCACGCTGAGGCGAATCAGGCCGCCGCTGATGCCGAGCGCCTCCCGCGTCGCCTCGGGCACCGCGCCGTGCGTCATGATGGCCGGGTGCTCGATGAGGGACTCCACGCCCCCGAGGCTCTCGGCGAGCGTGAAGACGCGTGTGGTCTCGAGGAAGCGCGTCGCGGCGGCGAGGCCGCCCTCGAGGTCCACGCTGATCATGCCGCCGAAGCCCTGCATCTGCTGCGCGGCCACGGCGTGCTGGGGATGGCTCGCCAGACCCGGGTAGATGACCTTGGCGACGCCGTCCTGGCCCTCGAGCCAGCCCGCCAGCGCAGCCGCGCTCTCCGCGCTCCGGCGCACGCGTACGCCCAAGGTCTTCACGCCGCGCAGCACGAGAAAGCAGTCGAAGGGCGAGGGGATGGCGCCCACGGCGTTCTGCAAAAAGCGGAGGCGCTCGGCGAGCGCGTCGTCGCGGGTGATGAGGCAGCCGCCGACCACGTCGCTGTGGCCGTTCAGGTACTTGGTCGTCGAGTGCACGACGGCGTCGGCCCCGAGCTCCAGCGGTCGCTGCTGCGCCGGCGTGGCGAAGGTGTTGTCGACGACGACCTGGCAGCCCTTGGCCTTGGCGCGCTCGGCGACGGCCGCGATGTCCACCACTTTCAGGAGCGGGTTCGTCGGCGTCTCGATCCACGCCATCTTCGCATCGGGCTGGGCCAGGGCCGCTTCCGTCGCCTCGAGATCGGTCATGTCGACCCAGCTCGTGGCGATGCCGAAGCCGGCCATCACGCGTTCGAGGATGCGGTGCGTGCCGCCGTAGACGTCGTCCGAGGCGACCACGCGGTCGCCGGGCCGAAGCGTCTGGAAGAGCGTGGTCATGGCCGCGCATCCGCTCGCGAAGGCCACGCCGTGGGCGCCCTCTTCGGCGCCGTGCTCGAGGGCCGCGAGGCACCTCTCGAGCGTTCGCCGCGTCGGGTTGTCCGTTCGCGCGTATTCGAAGCCCGTGTGGTCGCCGGGGCTTCGCTGGGCGAAGGTGCTGGCGAGCACGATGGGGGGCATCACGGCGCCGTGCACCGGATCCGGCGCCTGGCCGGCGTGAATGGCGAGCGTGTCGAGGTCGAGGTCCGTGTCGGAAGCGGCCATGGCGAGGGCCCTACACGCCCGGACGGGGGCTCGGCAAACGCCGGGCCGGGCTTGGCAGGCTGAGGCGAGTGGGGACGGCGCCCTTTGCCAGCGCCTCCGAGCCGCCGGCCGCCATCCCCTCGCCTCGAGAATGCACCGTCTTTCCTCGGCTCGCGGATGCACCCGGTGACCCGAGATCACGCGCCACGCGCAGGGGTCGCCCATCGCCGAGGCCGCTGGCGTGAGCACCCGCGGAGCCGGCGGGTTCTTGCCCGGCGAGGGGGGCAAGGGCCAAGCTGCCCTCGCCGGCGCGGCCGGCCTGGAGCCTTCATGACCTTCCGTGTCCCCCGAATCCCCTTCCTTCTCATGGCGACGGCCCTCGGCCTCGGCTGCGGCGACGCCGGCGCCGCGCAGATCCTCGACGCCACGTGGTTCCCCAACTGCGATGAGGTGACCGTCTCGTGTTCCCCCACGGGACGCGGCAACGTGGCGAATGGCGTCGCCGGAAGCGAGGTCACGGGCTTCTGCGACATCCGGGACTTCGGTGACCAGCGCCTGTTCAACTTCAGCGCCCGGGCCAACATGGGCGGAACCGGCACGCTCCAGATCGAGAACCTCCGCTTCCTGAGCGATGGCTTCAGCGTGGTCGGCGACGACTGCAACGTGAGCTTCGTGGAGGACGGTGTCGCCTACGGCACGGGCAACGTGAGCAACACGAGCGGCCGGTGCGGTCCCGCGGCGCCGAGCGAGCTCCAGCCCTGTCAGGTCGTCGTGGACTTCGTCGAGCAGGGCGAGTCCGGGCTTCCGGAGCGCACGCTGTACAGCGGCCAGGTCGCGGACCTGGGCCCGGAGGTCCGCTTGAGCGTGCGGTGCATCGATGTCGGCAACCCCGGCAGCCCGAACTCCCTTCGCCGGAGCCTCGGGCTCGCGCTGGGAAGTGAGCGCCAACCGGCGCTCTTGCGCGGCGCGAACTGCACCGAGATCACCCCCTGAGCCGTGCCCTCGGCCCCGGCGAGCTTCGGGACCTCGGCTGGAGCCTCACGGACCCGCTCACGGAAGATGACCTCACGGCCCGCGTGCGCGTGCTTCAGCGAAAGCGCGGTCATCGCTATTCCCTCGACGACGTGCTCACGGCCCGCCTGGCGCTCGCGGCACGCCCCGGCGCGCGCCGGGTCTGCGACCTCGGCTGCGGCCTCGGGTCCGTGCTCTTCAGTCTCGCGGACCGGCTTCCGGAGGCGACGCTCGTGGGCGTCGAGGCGCAGCCCGTGAGCCTTCGCCTCGCTGAGCTGAACCGCGCGCGCAACGGGCTCGCGGACCGTGTGGAGCTCGAGGCCGGCGACCTGCGCACGGCGGGCATGCGTTCCCGACTGGCGGCGAAGGGCCCCTTCGACCTGGTGAGCGGGACGCCGCCCTACGTCCCCGCCGGGCGAAGCACGCCTTCGCCGGACGCGCAGCGGGCGCACGCGCGCATCGAGCTGCGCGGCGGCGTCGAGGACTACCTCGCGACGGCCGCGCGGCTCCTCGCCCCGGCCGGGCGCGCCGTGGTGTGCTGCGACGCGCGCACGCCCGAGCGCCCGCAGGAGGGCGCCCGAGCGGCGGGCCTCCGGCCCCTCGCCGCCACGAACGCGGTGCCCCGGGAGGGCAAAGCGCCGCTCTTCGCCGTGTGGGTCTTCGGCCGCGCGGACGAGCACGCGCCCGGCGGGGTCGCCTGGCAGCCGCCCTTCGTGGCCCGGGACGCCGCCGGAGAGCGCACGGAGGCCTACCTGACGCTGAGGCGCTTCTTCGGCCTGCCGATGGAGGCGCCGTGAGCGACCGGCGCCGGGAGCCGCTGACGAACGTCGGCGGCGCCATCGAGACCCAGGGGGACCCGGAGCTTTCGGCGATCCTCGGCCGGGCCTGGGAGGCGGCGTCGACGGGCGAGCGAGAGGACCCCGGCGGCCCGGCGGACCTCACACATGGCTTTCACGCCTACCCCGCGCGCATGCCACCGGCGCTCGCGCGCGCGCTCTTCGAGGAGCTTGCGCCGCGGCGCGTGCTCGACCCCTTTTGCGGCTCGGGCACGGTGCTCGTCGAGGCGCGGCGGGCCGGCTGCACGGCGACGGGCGTCGACCTGAACCCGCTGGCCCTTCAGCTCGCCGCCGTGAAGACGCGGGCGACGACGGAGGCGGATCGGAGCGCCTTCCTCGGGACGCTGCGGAGCGTGGCCACGGCCTCCGAGGCGCGCGTCCGGGCCCGGGAGCCGGCGCGGGCGCCGCTCCGCGGCGAGGACCTGCGCCTCTATGGACCGCACGTGTTGAAGGAGCTGGCGGGGCTCCTCGAGGAAATTCGCGCGGCGCGGAACAAGCGGACGCTCGCAGCGCTCGAGATGGTCTTCAGCGCCATCGTCATCAAGGTGAGTCAGCAGCGCGCGGAGACCGCCGAGCGCCTCGCGCCGAAGCGCATTCGCAAGGGCCTATCCACGGAGATCTTCGCGCGGAAGGGCGAGGAGCTCGCGGCGCGCTGGGCCGCTTTCGCCGAGGCGCTCCCGCCGCGGAGCGCCGGGCCGACGCTCGAGCGCGGCGACGCCCGCGCTCTCGGCCAGGTCCTGCGCCCGGGCTGGACCTACGACCTGGTGCTGACCTCGCCGCCCTACGGCGGCACCTACGACTACGCTGCGCACCACCGGCTTCGCGCCGCCTGGCTCGGCGTGCGCCTCGGCGGTCTCGAGGCGCAGGAGATCGGCGCCCGGCGCAATCTCCAGGACCGGGGCGACCGGGGCCGCTGGGACGCGGAACTCGGCGCAGCCCTGCGCGCCAGCGCCGCGCGCCTCGGCCCGCACGGGCTGCTGGTGCTCGTGCTGGGCGACGGGCAGATCGGCGACGCGCGCGTTCCCGCCGAAGATCAGGTCGCGGCCCTGGCCCCGGCGGCCGGCCTCCGCCCCGTCGCCCGAGCCTCCCAGCCCCGCCGCGACTGGACCGGCGGCCCGCCCCGGCGCGAGCACCTGCTGGCGCTGCAGCGCCGGAGGTAGGAGGCGGGGAGCGTTTCGGTTTCCGTTTCCGTCTCCGTCTCCGTCTCCGTCTCCGTCTCCGTCTCCGTCTCCGTCTCCGTCTCCGTCTCCGTCTCCGTCTCCGTCTCCGTCTCCGTCTCCGGTTCCGTCTCCGTTTCCGTCTCCGTCTCCGTCTCCGTTTCCGTTTCCGTTTCCGTTTCCGTTTCCGTTTCCGTTTCCGTTTCCGTTTCCGTTTCCGTTTCCGTTTCCGTTTCCGTTTCCGTTTCCGTTTCGGACTCGGACTCGGACTCGGACTCCGCCTCCGTCTTCGGCCCCCCGCGCTCGCAACGCGCGGCCTCGCCGGCCGACGCACCCGGTGAGCCCCAATAAAATCGCGGCCCGTACGTCTATCTCGACGTGGCGCACTCGGGCGGGAAGACTCGTCTTCCGGTTCGCGTCTCCCCGCGGGGGCGGCGGCGTCCGGCGCCTCCTCGCTCTTCCATGGCCTCCGAACCCAAGATCTGCCCCGTGTGCGGCACCGCCTACGACGCGGGGGCGCTCTTTTGTCAGCGGGATGGGTCCCGGCTCACCACGGCTCTCGCAGCGCCGGACCCCTTTCTCGGCACCGTGCTCTTGGGCCAGTTCCGCATCGACGAGGCCGTGGGCCAGGGCGGCATGGGCACGGTCTATCGCGCCACGCAGACCACCCTGGGCCGCAACGTCGCCGTCAAAATCCTGCACCCGGAGCTCACGCAAAACCCGGACGCGGTCCGCCGGTTCCATCGCGAGGCCCGCGTGGCGACGGCTCTCGAGCACCCGAACCTCGTGCGGGTCTTTCTCTTCGGCGAGCTCCCCGAGGACCAGGGCCTCTACCTCGTCATGGAGTTCCTCGAGGGGCGGAGCCTCACGTCGCTCCTCCGCGATGAGGGCGCCCTGCCCTTCGGCCGGGCCCTGCACCTCGCGACGCAGATCGCGGACGCCGTGGGCCACGCGCATGGCAAGGGTATCGTGCACCGGGACGTGAAGCCCGAGAACGTGCACGTCGTGACGCGGCACGGGGACCCGGACTTCGTGAAGGTGCTCGACTTCGGCATCGCGCGGCTGCTCTGGGACGACCAGTCCGTGATGACCCAGTCCGGCGTCATCTTCGGCACCGCCCGCTACATCTCGCCGGAGGGCGCCGCGGGCGAGGTCACGGACGCGCGGAGCGACGTCTACTCCATCGGCGTGGTGCTCTATCAGCTCCTCGCCGGGCGCACGCCCTTCGACGCCAGCTCGCCCGTGTCCATGCTCATGAAGCACATTCACGACACGCCGAAGCCCCTGAGCCGGCGCACGAAGAACGTGCCCCGGGCCGTCGAGGACGTGGTCATGCGGGCGCTGGCCAAGAACCCGGACGCGCGCTTCGCGAACGCCGGCGAGCTGGCCGAGGCGCTTCGTGCGGCCGCGGCTGCGTCGGGGATCGCGCTTCGCCCGGGGCTCGGCCAGCGGCCTTCGCTGGCCCCGGGCGTGCTCGAGGGCGCGACGCCCACGCCGGTCACAGGTCCGGTCAGCGGCTACCCGCCGGGCGTCTTTGCCGGCGCCATCCCCGGCGCGTCGCTGCCGCCGGGGGCTCTCACGCCGAGCGCCGGGACGACGGCGCCAACGGCGAGCGCCGGCTACGGGGCGCCGAGCGGCGCCTACGGGCCTTCCCCCTACGCGACCTCCGGTCCGATGCAGGTCCCCGGTCTGGCGCCGCGCGGGCCCAAGTGGTGGGTGCTGGCGCTGGCGTTTCTCCTCGGGGCGGGCGCCGTCGCAGGAGGCGCGCAGCTCGCGGTTCAGACCTTCGCGCGGAGCGGCGCGGCGGCCACGGAGACCCTCGCCCGGGACGCCTCGGCGGCCCTCGAGGCCGGGCGTTTCGCGGCGCCGCCGGGGGACAACGTGCTCGACCTGGCCGGCCGCCTCGAGACCGCCGGCGCCGCCGGCGAAGCCCGGGGGCTGCGCGCACGGGCCGCGGAGACGCTACGCGCCGAAGGCCTCGCCGCCGGGCGCCGCGGGGACCTCACGCTCGCTCGGGAACGGCTGACCCTCGCCCGGCGCTTCGCCCCGGAGCCGCCGGAGGTGAGCGAGGCCCTCGCGGCCTTCGAGCGGGCCGCCGTCGCCTTCGGCCTGGAGCTCGCGCCGCCCGTGGTGGTCCTCGGGCATACGGTGTCGATGGTGCTTCACCTCCCGCCGGAGGAGGCCGGCGCCGACGTGCGTTTCGACCTCTACCGCGGCTCCCGTCGCGTCGCGCAGATCCCCGGCGTCGCGGCGCCGGTAGCGCAGGCCGCCGCCGGCACCTTCGTCGCGAGCTGGCGCACCGTGCGCCGCGCCAGCTACGAGGTGCGCGCCATGGTGGAGGAGGCGGAGCGCTACCGGGCCACCCTCGAGGTCGTGCGCACACGCCCGGCCGTCGCCCGGCGTCCGCGCACCCCGGCGCCGAGCATGGTCGCCCCGGGCAGCCTCGCGCCGCGCGCCGTCCCCGCACCGACCCCGAGGACCCAGCCCACGCCGGTCCCGCCGGCCCGCATGGCGCGGGACGAGGGCATCGACTGGAGCCTCCCTGCGCCGGACATGACCGGCGCGCCCGCGCCAGGGACGACGCCGCCGCCGCCGGCCGCGGGACCCGCGCCGGCGACCATGGACGGCCCGCGCCCAAGCCGCCCGGCGCCGCTCCCCACCCCCGCGCTCGAGCCCGAGCCCCCACCGCCCTGGACGGGGTCGGTGCTCTAGCCCCCAACGTCCTTTCGCAAAGGACCCTTGCGGCTTGGAGTGAAACCGAGCGGCTTCACCCGAAAACGCGCGCTAGCCCTGCAACACAGGCACTTCCTGCCGGAAGCGCTTGTTTTGGGTCTCGCGGGCTCCGGTCCACGAGCCCATGTCCCCGGCTCTGGCGGCGTGGTCGGTCCCCTTGGCGCCGGCGCCTCCGGCGAGTAGCACCTGGCCATGGTCACGCGCTCCGCCACCCCCGTCGCCCTGCCGGCCATTCCCGGGCAGACCCTCGAGCAGCACCTCATTCACCGCCAGCGGACCCTCGACCAGGCGAGCGGCGAGCTGACCTCGCTCTTCTCGCAGATCTCGCTGGCCGCGAAGATCATCGCCAGCCAGGTCTCGAAGGCGGGCCTCGCGGGCATTCTCGGCCTCACCGGCGAGGTGAACGTGCAGGGCGAAGAGGTGAAGAAGCTCGACCTCTTCGCCAACAGCACGCTCATCCGCTGCGTGCAGCAGGGCGGCTGCGTGGCGATCATGGGAAGCGAGGAGGTCGAAGACCCCATTGCCATCCCCGAGCCCTATCCCTGCGGCAAGTACGTGCTGCAGTTCGATCCCCTGGACGGGTCCGGCAACATCGACATCAACGCCTCCATCGGGACCATCTTCTCGATCCACCGCCGGGTCACGCCTGCGGGCACCCGGGGCACGCTCGAGGACCTGCTCCAGCCCGGCCGGGACATCGTGGCGGCGGGCTACGTCATCTACGGCTCGTCCAACATGTTCGTCTACAGCATGGGCCCGAGCGACGGCGTGCACGGCTTCACCTACGACCCGTCCATCGGCGAGTTCTTCCTGAGCCACCCCAACATTCGCATCCCGACGCGCGGCGACACCTACTCGATCAACGAGGGGAACACGCACAAATGGGAGCCGGGCGTCCGCCGCTGGGTGGATTGGGTGAAGCGCGACGAGGGGGACCACCGGGCCTACCGGCTCCGCTACATCGGCGCGATGGTGGCGGACGTGCACCGGACGCTCCTGAACGGCGGCATCTTCGTGTACCCGCCGGACCGGAAGAACCCGAAGGGCAAGCTGCGGCTCCTCTATGAGGCGTCGCCCCTCACGTTCGTCACCGAAGCCGCCGGAGGCGCCGCGTCCACGGGACGGGAGCGCGTTCTCGACGTCGTGCCCGAGGCGCTGCACCAGCGGACCTCGCTCTTCATCGGGAGCCAGGACGACGTCGCCGACGCGATGCGCCTCGTGGCGGGCTGACCCGGGATCCAACGCGCGACCTCGGCGTCAGGTGCCTCCCCGATCACGGAGGTGCAAGCGCACACGGACCCCTCAAGTCGCCGCGGGGGTCATCCGTTCGTGCGTTCCAGGATGATGTCCATGGGCGCTGCTGCTTCGAACGTACCGTCGGCGACCACGTCGCTGCGCGGGCGCGTCCTGCTCGTCGACGACGACGACGCCCTCGTTCGGTCCTTCGCGCGTGCGCTCACGCGCGACGGCTACGACGTGGACGTCGCGCACACGGGCGAGGACGCGCTGCAGGCCTTCGATGGCGGCGGCTACCACGTCGTCGTGAGCGACATCGCGCTCCCGGGCATGACCGGCATCGAGGTCATCGACCGGGTCCACGCCGTCGACGAGGACATGCCCATCGTGCTCGTCACGGGCATGCCCACCATCGAGACGGCGATTCAGGCCATGGACCACGGCGCCATGCGCTACCTGCTCAAACCCGTCGACCTCGACGAGCTCCGGAGCGTGGTGGCGGCGGCGGTGCGGCGGCGCCGCGCGCTCTCGCTTCAGCGTTCGGCCGTGGAAGCCCTCGAGACGCTCAAGGCGGAGCAGGACGGCCACGAGGGTCTCCGGCGGAGCTTCGACAGCGCCCTCGACCGCCTCTGGATGGCCTACCAGCCCATCGTTCGCCTCTCGGACCGAAGCATCACCGGCTACGAGGCCCTCGTGCGCAGCCGGGAGCCGGCACTGCCGCACCCCGGCGCGCTCTTCGACGCGGCGGAGCGCCTCAGCGCCACGCGGGAGCTCGGTCGCGTCATCCGCAGCGTCACCCCCACGCCCTACCTCGAGAGCGAGGTGCCCTTCCGCCTCTTCGTGAACCTGCACGTGCGGGACCTCGAAGACGAGAGCCTCTACGACGCGGAGGCCCCGCTGGCGCGCATGGCGAGCCGCGTCGTGCTCGAGATCACCGAGCGCGCGGCCCTCGACGAGGTGCATGACGCGGCCGGTTGCGTCGCGCGGCTGCGCGAGATGGGCTTCTCCATCGCCGTCGACGACCTCGGCGCCGGCTACGCCGGGTTGAACTCCTTCGCCGAGCTGGAGCCCGACGTGGTCAAGCTCGACATGACGCTCGTTCGCGGCGTCGAGAACTCTCCCACCAAGCAGAAGGTGGTGCGCTCCATCACGTCGCTCTGCGCGGACATGGGCATGGAGGTCGTGGCCGAGGGGGTGGAGACGCCCGAAGAACTCGACGCGCTCACGTCCCTCGGATGCGATCTCTTTCAGGGGTACTACTTCGCGCGCCCCGCGGAGCCCTTCGCGGAGCCTCGCTTCGGCTGAGGCACCGGCTCCTCCACCGCGGAGGCTGGTCCACGCCGCCAAGGCCGCTATGATCGGCGCGCGGCCTCGCGGTGTGTGCCGGTGTGTGTGCCCCGCGGCGTGAGTGCGAGCGGGCGAACCCCGCAGGACCGAGCAGGCCAACCTAGGGACCGACGAGAGACATGAGCGACACCCACCCTCCGCTTCCCTCGTCCGGTGGGGGCATCAAATACGCCCTCCTCGGCTTGCTGCTCATTGCCGGCTCCTGCGGCATCTATCTCCTGTCCGGTGACGACGAGGAGGAGGGGCCCACGGAGCCCGTGGCGGCGCTGCCGGACTTGGGTCCGCCTCCGGCCCGGTCCACGGGCTACGAGCCGACCATCGAGCTACCCGACGAGCTGCCGGAGGAGCCGGAAGAGCCGGAGGAGCCCGCGCCGGTGGCCATGCAGGCTTCGTCTCCCATGATGAGCACGACGCGCGCGGCGCGGCCCTGCACGGGCTCGCTGGACACGCGCCGGCTGGCGAGCGTCATCGCGCGCTACCGGCCCCAGGTGCGCTCCTGCTACGAGCGCGGGCTCAAGGCGAACAACCTGCTCCAGGGCACGCTCAACGTGCGCCTCAAGGTCCAGCCCAACGGGACCGTGAGCAACGTGCGCGTGGGGGGCTCGCTCCGGGACAACGACGTCTTCGGCTGCGTGCGCCGCGTCGCGAACAACTGGCGCTTCCCCAACCCCGAGGGCGGCTGCGCGGAGCTGAGCCAGCCCTTCAACCTCACGCCGCGCAATTGACGGAGCGGTCATGAGCACCCCGCGTCTCTGCGCCTCCGTCGCGGCCCTCGGCCTCGCGACCACCCTCGTGTCGTGTGGCGGCGACGTGTCGCTCACCTTCCGCTCGGCCGTCGACGTACAGCTCGACACCGCCGACTTCGACGTCCCCGCCGAGTACCAGGGCGGCGGGACCGTGACCCCCGTGCCCTGCGCGGGCAGCTGCCCGACGCTCTCCGGTGTGACGGCGACCTGCGTGGACGACGTCTGCGACCCGGACGTGATCTCCGTGACCGTGCCCGTGGGCGGCGTGGTGGACATCGAGGACGAGGTCGACGCTGCCGAAGGGACGCCCCTCGCGAGCGTCGACTCGGTGCAGCTCCTCGGCCTGAGCTACGAGGTGACCCGCAACACGCTGGGCGTGGACCTCGAGCCCGTACGCCTCTTCTGGACCACGGAGGACGACGCCGCGGGCGACGCCCTCGGCGACGCGCTCGCGCTCTTCCCGGCGGTTCCCGCCAGCGAGCTTCCGAGCGGCGACGCCAGCCTCGACGACGCCCGCAACGCGGCGCTCACGACCTTCTTCGAAGAGGGCGGCCGCCGCCTTCGCTTCTTCGCGGAAGCCGGCACGGACCTCGCGCCCGGCGGCCCGCTCCCGGACGGCGCCTTCGACGTGCGCTTGCTGCTCCGGCTGCGCGTCGTCGGCAGCGTGTTCTGAGCCGCGACGTCGACGCGGCGCCAAAGGGCCCCGACCGCGGTCGCCGCCCGCGACCGTTGCCGCGCCAGTCCCGGGCCGAGGCGCGCGGCGCGGAGGAGCCGCGCCGCGCCGGGCCTCACTTCATCTTGCCGTCGCCGTCGAGCTTGCCCTGGGCCCGGAGCGCGCTCTTGAGCGCGTCGGGGCTCTTCAGGTTCCAGCCGTGGCCGATCTGCGCGTCGACGAGGCCCTTGGTGCCGTCGCCGACGAGGCCGTCGACCGTGTAGCCGAAGAGCGTCTGGAGCTGAACCACGGCGACCAGCGTCTGGTCACCAAAAGCGCCGTCCGCGTCGACGTCGAAGCCGAGCTGGCCGAGCTTCTGCTGGAACTCCTTCACCTCACCACCGGACGAGCCACGCTTGAGCAATGCCATCTTTCCATCTCCTGACTGCGCGGCCGTTCCGCCGCGGCGCGGGGAGCATGCCCCATTTCGGGACGAAAAGGGCCAGCATTGGGTCCCAGGGCCCACTCAGGGGCTGAGGTCGCCGGGATCGATGCGGATGCGCGGTCCGGGATCCGGGCGCGGCGCGAGGGCCGCCGCCGCGATGC
>JBCCAW010000480.1:0-4786 GCA_039814655.1 Myxococcota bacterium
ATCTTCGTCGCCGCGCCGGCCTCGATGGCTCGCACGATGTCCTCGACGCGCCGGTCCCAGCGCGCCCGGGGCTCATCGGTGCGTGACACGAGCGAGGGCGCCGGCGGGAGCGCGGCGCCATGCGCGAGGCGATCGAGCACGACGTCGAGCTCCCGGAGCGCCACGGCAGTCTCGGCGGGCCCATCGACGGCGAAGCGCAGCCAGCCCTCGCCGGCGGACCAGCGCGGGAGGACGAAGGCGCCGGCGCCGAAGCCGGCCCAGATGGGCTCGCGCGCGGCCCCGCGGTCGAAGGCGAAGCCGCCGGTGAGCCGCGGCGCCGGGCCGAGGTCCGCCGCGCCCCGGTGCGTGAGCCGGGCGAAGGCGCGCTGGGCCGCGTCGCGCACCGCGTGCAGGTCGCCTTCGAGAAGTAGGGCCGTGCCCAGCCCGGCCTGGGCGGGCTCGTCCGGTGCCGCCCAGAGCAGCGCATCGCTCGCTTCGTCCCAGAGCGCCCGCGGCCCTGAGGCGGGCACGCTGAGCGTCACTACCGTGAGCTCGCGGCCTCCGCGCGCGGCGAGCGCTGCGTCCAGCTCGGCGCGCGCGGCGTCACGGGCGCTCGGTGGAAGCGGCGCGGGGCCACCGGCGCCGCTATGCGGCCGGCTCATGAGCGCACCTCCGGGGTAGCCTCGTAGAGGCAGCAGACGCCGAAGGTCAGCGGCCGAACGGCTTCCACGTTGAGCCCGGAGCCGCGCATGATGTCGGCGAAGGCGTCGGGAGACGGGAACGCCGCGATGCTCTTCTGCAGGTAGCGGTACTCCTGCGCGCCGCTCAGCAACGCGCCGAGCCGCGGGACGACCTCGTGCACGTGAAAGCGCGCGAGCGGTCCGAGGAGCCCGTTCCGGGGCTCGCTCAGCTCGAGAATGGCGATGCGGCCCCCGGGGCGGACGACGCGGCCCATCTCCCGAAGCGCCCGGGGTCGGTCCGGCACGTTGCGAATGCCGAAGGCGATGCAGCAGGCGTCGAAGCTGTCGTCCTCGAAGGGCAGCTCCTGGGCGTCGCCGGCGTCGAGGCGTACCCGGTCGTCGCGCTGCTGGAGCCGCACCTTGTCCCGGCCGATGGCCAGCATGTTGTGCGAGGGGTCGACGCCGACGACCTCCACGCCCGGGTGCCGGTCGGCGATCATGAGCGCGAGGTCCGCGGTGCCCGTCGCGAGATCGAGCACGCGGTACCCCGGCGCGAGCTGCATGGCGTCGACCGTCTTGCGGCGCCAGCCCTGGTCGACGCCGAAGCTGATGATGCGGTTCAGCCGGTCGTAGCTGTCCGCGATGCCATCGAACATGGCGCCGCTGCCGAGGCGCGTGGCTTCGCCCTCGCCCTCGCGGCGCTGGCGCCCGCGGCGCTCCACGTCCTGGTGCGTTCGGCCGTTCACGGCTGGCTCCTTTCCGAAAGCGCGGGGCCCGCCTGCTTGCGCGCGTGGAGGCGCATGTGGCCCTTCTGGATGCCTTCCCCGGCGAGGGCCCGGAGCGCGGCGAGGTTCGAGGCGAGGCCCGCGGCGGCGAGGATGCCCGCGAGCTCCTGGGCGCGCGTCGCCCCGGCGAGCTCGAGGCCCGCTCGGACGCCCGGGTGCACGCCGGTGCTGCCACCCACCGTGCCCACGGCCAGCGGGAGCGTGAGCGTGCCGGCGACGCCGGTCCCGGTGCGTTCCCAGGTGGCCAGCGGGCCGTAGCCGCCGGGCATGAGCGCGGCGTAGCCGTGGGCTCCGGCTTCGATGCTTCGCCAATCCTGCCCGAGCGCGAGGGCGACGGCGTCGATGCCGTTCATCACGCCTTTGTTGTGCGTGACCGCGCGAAAGGGGTCCTTCGCCGCGAAGCGGCTCGCGCGCACGATGCCGTCGGCGAGGTCGAGGCCGCCGAGCGCGTCGGCGCTCACCTCGCAGCGCGCGGTGGTCAGGCGCCGGAGCGGGAGGTTCGAGAGGATCCGAAGGCCCAGCGTGCCGCCGAGGAGGGCGTGGAGCCTCGGTGCGACGGCCTCCGCGACCGTGTCGACGAGGTTCGCGCCCATGGCGTCGCAGACGTCCACGTAGAGGTGGACCACCACGAGGCCTTCGCCTGCGTCGAGGACGCGGGTCTCGAGGTCCCGGCAGCCTCCACCGCGGCGCACGAGGCCGGGCACCGCGGCGTCGGCGTCGGCCAAAAGCGCCTCGCGCGCGGCGTCGATGCGTGCCGGCGCTCCGGCGGCATGGGGCACGCAGTCGAGCTGCACCTGCGTCGTCATCACGCTCGGCGTGCTCTCGGTAAAGAAGCCGCCGCTGAAGCGGACCATGCGGGCCGCGTTGGACGCCGCGGCGACCACCGAGGGTTCCTCGACGGCCATGGGCACGAGCACGTCACGTCGGTCCACGCGGAAGTTGAGCGCCACGCCGAGGGGCATGCCGTGCACGGCGATCACGTTTTCGATCATGCGGTCCGCGACCGCGAGGGGCAGCGTGCCGCCCTCGGCCAGGTACGCCTGCGCGTCGTCGCCGAGCTGCCCGGCCTGGGCCAGCCGCTCGAGGCGCTCGGCGAGCGTCTTGCGGTAGAAGCCGGGGATCCGGCTCGTGGTGGACGGGGACTCCATGACGCCCGCCTCAGCGCTCCCGGTGCACGGTGGCCTCGGCCACGGTCAAGAGCGCGTCCTTGGCCCGGCTGGCCGGGAGCCCGCTGAGCGCCGTGACGGCCTGGTCCGCGTGGTTCTGCGCCAGCGCGCGGCAGTCGGCGAGGGCGCTCGTTCGCTCGAGGGCTTCGCGGAGCTTCTGCTGGAGCGCCGCCGGCGGCGCCTCGCCCTCCGGCCCGTCGAGCATGGTCTCGAGGAGCGGGAGCACCGTGTCGTCCCGGTCCCGCGCCACGAGCAGCGGGTAGGTCATCTTGCCCTCCCGGAGGTCCGTGAAGAGCGCCTTGCCGGTCTTCGCCTCGTCGCCGGCGAAGTCCAGCAGGTCGTCCACGAGCTGGAAGGCCACGCCGAGGTGCCGGCCGTAGTCTTCGAGGGCCCCCGCGGGCCCTCGGTCGCCCTCCGCGTCTCCGGCCGAGAGCCCGCCGGCGCGGGCGCCGGCGAACATGGCCCAGCGGAAGAGCGCCGCGGTCTTGCCTTCCACCACGAACCAGTAGTCGTCCTCGCTCGAGTCGAGGCGCCCGCGGTTCTCGAGCTGCACGGACTCGGCGAAGATCATCTCCTCGATGATGTCGAAGAGGCGCTCGAGCACGCCATCCACGCGGGCGCCGCGGACCCGGCGGAGCGCGTCGATGAGAAGCCAGTCGCCGGCGAAGATGGACGCGGCGTTGCCGTAGATGGTGCGCGCCGAGGGGGCGCCCCGGCGCTGGTCGCCGAGGTCCACGACGTCGTCGTGGAGCAGCGTGGCGCAGTGCACGAGCTCCACGCTCACGGCGAGGTCTCGGGCGGCACCGGAGAACCCCGTGCCGACGCGGCTCGCGAGCGCCGTGCACATGGGCCGGAGCCGCTTGCCGCCCCGGTCGAGGAGGTGGTGTGCGATCTGATGCACGTGTGAGGTGCCCCGGGGAAGCGTCGCGAGCAGCTCCTCGACGTCCTTCAGGTCCCAGCGGACCAGATCGGCCAGGTCCCCGAGACGCGCGGCGAGGGGCGCGAGGCCCTCCTGCTGCGCTGCGACGGTCTTGAGGCTCTCGAGCACCTGGGACGAACGTCCACCGCGCACGGCTTCGATCAGCGACATGGGTCTTCCGTTTCTTTGAGGGCGCCGCTCATGCGCGGGGCTCCGCGATCTTCCGGACGGCGTCGACGTCGACGGCCCGCCCGGAGAGGAACGAGCCGAGGACGCGTTCCCCGACGTTGGTGAGGAGGCGCAGGCGTCCGAGACGCTTGCGGACGAAGCGAAGCTCCTTGGGGCTCAGCTCGTCCTGCTTTCGCGCCTCGTCGAGCAGCGCCTCGGCCCGGTCCAGGGCCTCGGCGGTCTCTCCCACGAGGCGCAGCTCGCGCTGGCGCATCACCCGCGTGACGAGCTTCCAGATGCTCGTCTCCGCCTGGAAATAGTCCCGGCGCTCGCCGGGCAGCCGGGTCTTCTTCACCGCGCCCCAGTTGCCGAGCTCGCCGAGCGTCAGGCTCATCGCGCTTTGGCTGAGCTGCACGCGCTCCGCGAGGTCCGCCACCGCAAGGGGCGCCGGGGAGAGATAGAGAACCGTCCACACGCGGCCGAGATGCCGCCGAAAGCCCCAGAACTCCATCAAGCGGCCCACGGCGTCGGCCACCTGCCGCTCGGCTTCGTGCCAGCGCCCCTCTGCAGGTGCGGCTGGCCGTGCGTCGCGGGCGTCCGTCGTCGTGGGGGTGGGCATGGGGAAGGGTCGTGAAACCGGGGAGGCAGGGCTCTCCCCGTTTGGGGAGCCTCCGAGAACCGGGACTACATAGCCCTTACGTCGGGTTTCTCAAAAGCTTTATGTCTTTCAGGAACTATTGAAAGTTTAGGAGCGAAGACGGCGCTGGCAAGGCACCTCACGACGCGTGTCGTCCCCGCGCCCTGCCTCTGGGAGCGTCGCCTCCTCCGAGGCGGCGAGACGGGGTTCGAGAAGGGAGCGTTGGACCGTACGGCTGTTCAGGGGGCGTGATCGAGCGGGACGGAGACTGCCGAGCCGCATCGATGGGGCCGGACTGATTCTGAACCAAACGTATTTAAAACTAAGGGTTTTGTTATGGCGACAATATTACTTGCGGAAGATGATACTTCCCTATGCACATTTTTGAAAAAAGCTTTGATTAAAGCAGGTCATGATGTGACCAGTTTCACAGATGGCCGCAATGCCCTTGA
>JBCCAW010000244.1:0-8394 GCA_039814655.1 Myxococcota bacterium
AGCTGCGGGACGTGAGCGACGCGCCGGAGACCCTCGAAGTGCCCTTCCAGCTGAGCGTGGCGGACGTGCGCCACGGCTTCGTGCGAACGCTGCTGGCGCAGACGCCGGGGCTTCGCGCGCTGCCTCTGGCCTGGGCCGCCGCGTTGGCCGTGCTGGCCGTAGCCTGCCGGGAGCTGGCCCGAGGCACGCTGCAGGTGGCGCCTCCGGTGGTGCTGTTCCTGCTCCTGGCGCTCGGCTTCGTGGTGGGCGTGCCCGCGGCCATCCAGACGCTGGCCGCCTCGAGCCTCCGCAAGGCCGGAGGCGGCGAAGGGCGCTGGCGCTTCCGGGACGACGCGCTCCAAGTCCAGCTCGGGCGCACGCTCCAGACGCTGCCGTGGGTGGAGATCCACACGCTCACGGTCACGCGCCGGGCGTATCTCGTGCACCCGCGGCCCGGTGCCTTTCAGCTCTTGCCCCGCCGCGGCCTCGGCGCGGAGACGGAAGCACGCATCGAGGCGTTCCTCGCGCGCGCCCCTCGGGCCAAGCCGTTCTTTCTCGGCTGGATGAGCCCCGCCGCGCTCATCAGCCTCGCCATGGGCGCCTACCTGGCCTGGACCTGGCTCGGGCGCCCCTGAGTGGGGCGGCAAGGGCAGCGGGGCGGCAAGGGCAGCGGGGCAACTCAGACCTCGGCCGCGTAGCTGGCGAGGCCGGCGACCAGGGCCTCGAACACGACGCGAACGCGGGGCACGCGGCGCAGGTCTTCGTGCGTCACCACCCAGGCCTCGAGGGGCACCACCAGCGAGGGCAGCACGGCGACCAACCCTCGATCGCGAGCTCCGCAGGGCACCTGGCACGCCCCAATGCCGACGCCAGCGCGGACCGCGGCGAGCTGGACCAGGTCCGAGTCGCTTCGAAAGACGAAGGCCCGGGGCGGCAGGTCGACGCCGAAGACGAGCATCGCCTCCCGGAGTCCTGGACGTCGGTCTGCCCCGACGAAGCGATGGTGGCGCAACGCATCGGCGTCCTGCGGGTGGCCGTGGTGCGCCAGGTACTCCGGGCTCGCATGCAGACCGACGGGTATCGTCGCGGCGCGCTTCGTGACGAGGGCCGCTTGCGTGGGGCGGAGCATGCGCACGGCGACGTCGGCGTCTCGGCGCAGCAGATCCACGGTCGCGTCCGTCGCCTGGAGCTCCACGACGAGTCCCGGGTGCGTCCGGCCGAGCGCCGCGACCACGGGGGGCAGCACTTCGGCCGCCACGACCTCGGACGCGCTGACGCGCAGGACGCCCCGCGGCGTCTTTTCGGCTCCCGCCGCCGTTCGCTCGAAGGCCCGGGCGCTCGCCTCGACGGCCAGCGCGTGCGGTAGGCCTCGCTCCGCCGCGGCGGTGGGAACGAGCCCGCGCGGGGGTCGCACGAAGAGCGGCGTGCCGAGCGCATGTTCCAGGCGCTCCAGCCGTCGGCGCACGGTGGGCTGCGCAAGGCCGAGCTGGCGCGCGGCGCCGGAAAGACTGCCGGACTTCATGACCGCCAGGAACGCCTCGTGTCCCTCCATCACTTTATCAATTTCTTACCATCAGGGATACGATTTTGGCTAATCGCGTTCAGGTAACGACGCCGTAGAAGGAGTGCCTGCACCCCACGTGGGAGGAGACGAAGATGACCCCCGCCGTACAACACGAGCGCGCCGCGACCTCGCTCGGGGCCGTGACCGGAACGCCCCGCTTGCTGCTTCGCGCCGAGGCGCTCCTGGGCTTGGCGCTGCTTCTCGTCGCCTACGGCGCGCTCGGCGCCAGCTGGACACGCTTTGCGCTGCTCTTCTTGGCGCCGGATCTCAGCTTCGTCGCCTACCTGGCAGGGCCGCGGGTCGGGGCATGGACGTATGACGCGGCCCACAGCCTCATCGGGCCCGGGGCGCTCGTTGCCGGTTCGTCGCTCGCGCCAACGCTGCTCCCGCTCGCCGTCCTTTGGGCGGCGCATATCGCCTTCGACCGGGCCCTCGGCTACGGGTTGAAGTACGAAACAGGCTTTCGCCACACGCATCTCGGTACCGTCGGTGCTCCAAGGTCGCCGGCGCGAAATGACGCGGAAACGAAGGTGGCCTAGCGTGCGCCCATGCGGGTCCACCTAGTCGATGGCACCTACGAGCTCTTCCGCATGCACTTCGGCGCTCCTTCCTCGAAGGCGCCCGATGGCCGCGAGGTCGGCGCGACGCGGGCTCTTTTGCGTTCCCTGCACGGGCTTCTCCGGGAGCCGAACGTCACGCACGTGGGCATCGCCTTCGACAGCGTGGTGAGGTCCTTCCGCAACGATCTCTTCGAGGGCTACAAGACCGGCGAAGGCCTGGACCCGGAGCTCCACGCCCAGTTCGAGCTCGCCGAGCGCGCCGCCGCCGCCCTCGGACTGGTGGTCTGGCCCATGGAGGAGATGGAGGCCGACGACGCCCTCTGCAGCGCCGCGCGGCGCTTCGCCGATGCGCCGGGCGTCGAGCAGGTCTTGGTCTGCTCGCCGGACAAGGACCTCTGCCAGGTGGTGCGCGGAAGGCACATCGTGACCTTCGACCGCCGCCGGGGCCGCATCACCGACGAAGACGGCGTTCGCGCGAAGTTCGGCGTGCCGCCGGGCGCCATTGCCGACTACCTCGCGCTCGTGGGGGACGCCGCGGATGGGATCCCGGGCATCCCGCGCTGGGGCGCGAAGAGCGCGGCGCGGGTGCTCGCGCACTACGGGCAGCTCGAGGCCATCCCGGAGGACGAGAGCGCCTGGAAGGTGCGCGTACGCGGCGCGGCGGCCCTCGCCGCGAACCTCGCCTCGCGCCGGGAGGAAGCCGCGCTCTACAAGCGCCTGGCCACGCTCCGGGACGACGCGCCGCTCGGCATCGACCACGTGGACGACCTGCGCTGGCAGGGCGTGGACGAGCCCCTTCTCGCCGCCGTGTGCGAAGAACTCGGCGACGATCGTTTCCTGGCCCGCTTCGCAGCGTGAAGAGGACTCGAACGAAAACGTGGTGAATGCGGGGTGAATGTCCCGCGACGTTTCGCTAAGGTGCGGGCCCGCGCGGCTGGACTACGGACTCCACCGGCACGGCTTGAATGCGGAGATATTCGATGAAGCACCTCTCTTTCGGCCTGGCGATGACCAGTGCCCTCCTTTTCTTGAGTGCCTGCGGCGACGACAGCGGCGGCACCGACGTCATGGACGACATGGGCACGGACGGCATCGTCGTGGACATGGACACGGACGACGGCGCCACGGACGACATGGGCGTCGACATGGCCCCGCCGCCCAACTGCCTCGAGCAGGGCTTCGGCGTCGCCTGCAGCGCAGGCACCGGCTGCCGCATCGGCACCTGCCAGGTGGAGCTCAACTTCAACCCCCTCGGCGGCGACGCCGACCCCATCGACGACCTGCCCGGCGGCGGCAACGAGGTGCCCGGCGGCACGCTCTACACCGCCGGCATGTGCACCATCGACGTGCTCATTCCCGAGACGGACACACCGGACTGCCTCGGAGAGGACGGCGTCGACTGCGGCGACTGCATGACCTGCGTGAACGCCTTCGGTGGCGGGGCCTGTTACACGAACTGTGACCCGCTCGCGCCTGGCAACGACCTCTGCCGCGACACCTACGCCTGCGTCGGCCTCAACAACGGCGGCGGCGTCTGCTTCGACGGCTGCGAGCGCGACACGGACTGCTTCGGCGCCTCCATCATCCGCGAGGAGACCAACGGCATTCCCGGCATCCAGACCGGCGCCGACTGCGAAGACGTCCCGAACCCCTGCGGCTTCGCCGGGCCGGACCAGCTCGTCTTCATTCCCTCGGGCAACCCGACCTGCAACCTCGACACCTTCGAGTGCGAAATCGACGGCTCGCCCACGGCCCAGGCCGGCGACCCCTGCGGCGGCGACGTGCAGTGCGAAGACGGCGGCGAATGCCAGACCGAGCGCACCTTCACGCTGGCCGAGGGGGACGTCACCATCTTCACCGGCGGCTACTGCTTCGGTCCCACATGCACGAGCGCCGCGGACTGCAACGGCGACGCCGTCTGCGGCGGCGCCCGCTCGGACATCTGGACCGACTTCACGCCGACGTGCCTCGAGGGCTGTGACCTGACCGCGGGCGTGACCGTGGCGGACCCGGCGACGTGGGTCACCGGCCGCGGCGGCTGCGACGAGGGCCTCAAGTGCCTCTCGGACGGCAGCACGGACAACCCGGAGGTGGGTGTCTGCGTGCTCGACCGCGTCGACCCCTTCAGCGAGAACGGCACCTTCACCCAGCCCTTCGGCTCGGGCCCGACCACGCCCAACTTCGGCGCGGCCTGCACGGCCGATGACGAGTGCTTCAACCCCTTCGGCTACGGCGGCTGCACCGTGGGCTTCAACGGCCGCGACGGCATCTGCACCGTGGAAGAGGCGGCGGTGCTCGAGGCCGCCGGCTTCGACGTCTGCCCCGATGACGCGCTCGTGATCGGCACCAGCACACCGGAGGAAGGGGCGCAGAGCACCTGCGCGCCGACCTGCGATACGCCGGCGGACTGCGCCGTGGGCTTCGGCTGCGTCGACACCGCCGACGGCACGGCGAGCTTCTGCGCGACCACGGGCTGCGCGGACAACTCCGACTGCCGCTCGGACGCCGCCTGCATCGCCGGCGCCTGCTTCATCACCTGCGCGAACGCCGACACCTGCGACGACGGCTTCGGCTGCCTCCCGCTGAACGACATCTTCGGCGTGGACGACACGGACACCATCTGCTTCGACCTGTGCGCCAACGACACGCAGTGCCCGCGGGACCAGGTCTGTGCGGGCGAGACCGCCGACACGTTCGGTCAGTGCATCACGCCCTGTGCCGACGCGACGGAGTGCGCGGCCGGCGAAGCCTGCGTGGACTTCGACGGCGCGACCGGGGGCGAGAGCGTGTGCCAGGCGAACTGCACCGGCGACGGCGACTGCCGCACCGGTGAGGTGTGCGACAGCGAGACGGAGACCTGCACGGCCGCGACGCCGCCGCCGGTCTGAGCCCACCGAGCGGCGCGGGCCCGGCCCGGGTCGCGCGGTGACCACCGAAACGCCCCTCGCCGCACGCGGCGCGGGGCGTTTCCAATTGGCGGATGCATGGGCTTGCTCGCGGCGGCGGCGGTGCGCGCCGGCTCACTCGACGCGGAGCGTACGGCCCGTGCCCACCGTGCGCTCGGCCGGCGCGTCGCGGTCGTAGGCGCTCATGGCGAGGCCCCGCACCGTACCCCGAACGGCGAAGTGCAAAGGAAGCGGAACGAGCGCTTCGACCTCTTCGCCGAGAGGCGTGAGCTCCAGGCGCAAGAAGCCCGGGGCCCGGCGCTCGGCATGGCGTACGACCGGCAGGCGGCGCAGCGCCGCGAGCAGCTCTTCCGTGGCTTCTGCGCCCACGGGGAGCGCCAGCTCCACGACGGGATGCGCCACGGCGCGGCGCGCCTGCACGGCGAGCTCGAAGGCCAGGGGAAGACCCAAGGGGACCGTCTCTTCGCCCTCCTCGGCGCCGCGGGCGCTTCGGAGCGTGAGCGTGAAAGGGCCTTCCTGCGCCACGAAGGGGCGGCCATAGACGACCTCGCTTCGCACATAGAGCGCGCCAACGGCACCCCGGGACCCGCCCGAGACCTCCACGGCGCCGGCGAAACGCCGGCCCGCGTCCGCGGCGGCCGTCGCGACGGCGACACCGTCCACGCCGGCCTCCGTCGCCGCGACCGCGGCGCGCGCCTGCGCTTCGGGCGTCGCGCCGAAGACGCCGTAGGCGCCCGCGGCGAGCCACCAAAAGGTCGCGGGACCGCCCGCGCGCACGAGGTCCGGCGCCTGGAAGGCGGCGCCGCGAAGCAGCGCCATGGCCTCTTCAGAACGCCCCGCGCGATGCGCGGCGAGGGCGAGCGCGCAGGTGGCGATGAAACGCTCGCGCGGCGTATCTCCGCGCACGCGGCGGCCCTCCGCGGCGGGCTCCGTGTGCTCGGCGAGCGCGCGCTCGAGCATGGCCTGGCCGTGACCGTCGCCAGGGGAAGCGACGAGCAGCGCCGCGGCGGCTCGGGCGAGCAAGCCCCCATCGCTCGGCGCCTCGCGAAGCATGCGCCGCAGCGCCGGGAGCTGCCGCACGAGAAAGCTCCGTACGGACCCCGAGGATGGCCGAGGCGGCATGAGTACGCGCGTGGCGTCAGCGGCTTCGTAGGGGATCACGGGACCGCCCTCGCCGAGGCCCTCGTCCACCCCGCCGGCGCCAAGGGCCACGAGCAGCGCCGCCTGCCGCGCGATGAGGGCGCGCGAAGCGTCCCGGCCCTCGGCCGCCGGCGGCGGAAGGCTCCCGAGCCGGTTCTGCGCTCGCTGGCGCGCCGGACCGACGCGTCCATCGCCCGTCGTCGCGCTGGCCCGAGTGAGCGCGAAGAGCGCCGCCGCCGTCGCCAGGCCGGGGTCCGCCCCGCCGACGAGACCGCCGCCGTCCTGGCGGCGCAGGAGCGAGGCGAGGAGCCCCGGGGACACGTCGCGACCGGCCATGCTCTCGCTCCAGGCGAGCAGCGCCGGGTCCGTCCGCCGAAGCGGCGCCAGGTCCGGGTCGAGCGCGAGCGCATGACCGGCCAGGGCCACCACGCGGCCCCGAGGGTCTTCGGCGTCCGGCGGCACGCTCAGGCTTCCGCGCCAGGTCGCGCCGGCCTCGGCCAAACCGGCCCGGCGGAGCCGCAAGGGATGAAGGCCCCGGTCCACGGCGACGGACTCGCTGCGGCGCAGGAGCTCCGCTCCCTCGCCGCGCACCTCGACCCGCGCGCGCACGCGCCCGGCGCGCTCAGCGCGTAGCCCGAGCGGCACGTCGCGGCTCTCGCCGGCGGGCACCTCGAGGGTGCTGGCGACGGAACCCGAACCCGATGCGGCGTTGCCCGATGCAAAGGCGCCCTCGAGCCACGCCTGGTCGCTCTCGAAGGCCAGCGTGAGGCGGAGCGCGCCCTCGGAGACGTTCGTCACCGTGAGCGGCACGCTCACTTCCTCGCCCACGCGTAGCCGCCGCGGAAGCACGCGCCGCGCCGCGCCGCGCCGCATGCCGCTCAGCAGCAGGGGCGCCCCCGCGCGAACGGTGGCCTCCCGGAGCCGCGCCGGTCGACCGGGCACCTGCATCCACGAGAGCACGGCCCAGCTCCGCGGCTCGGCGCCGACGGGCAAACGAAGCGCCGCGTCGCCGGCACCTCGCGCCAGAACCGCTGCGCCGGGCCGGGCCGGGCGACGGAGCCCGAGCGGGTCCGCCGGCGGGTCGTGGCGCGAGGGGACCGTGCCCAGGTTCGCCGCCGCGCGCACGCTCTCCGGCGCGCGAATGAGCGGCCGGCCAGCACCGAAGATCTGCCCCGCCGTCTCCACGGACACACGCCCGAGCGAGACGCCCTGGAGCCGGGCCACGAGCGCATCCTCGCCCACGGCTTCGGCGTAGAGGCTCCCGCTCGGGAGCACGCGCGCCGTGGGGTCGGCCATGTCGTCGCCGCTCGCGAAGCGACCGTCGGGACCTGCGCTCACGAGCTCATAGCCGGGCACGGGCTGAAGGCCGGCGTAGCGCGGGCGTGCCGTGGCCCGAAGCCGAAGCTCCCGGCCCCAACCGTCCACGAGCTGCCGCCCGGAGAGCGCGCCGTCGCGGACGAGCGCTGCGAGCCAAAGCGTCGGGTCCCCGGGCCGCGCCCAGGGCAGATCGAGCTGCCGACCGCGCACGTAGTCGCGAATGGCACGAAGCGCGTCGAAGAGGCGCCGGCGCGTGACCCGGCGCGCGACGGCGTCGAAGTCGAAGCTCGCGTCCAGGGCTTCGAGCCGCCCTACGTCGAGGGGCTCGCCGCCAAGGCCCGTCGCGCCTTCGGCGCCGAGAGCGCCACTGGCCAGTGTGGCCAGCGCCTCCGCACGAAAGCGCCAGCGCGCGCCGCGCTGCACGGCGAGACGCTCCAGGCGCTCTGGCGCCGCCGCCTGCACCGCATGCTCCAGGGCACGGAACACGAGCGCGAGCCGGCCCGAGACGAAGCGGTCCCGGGCCCGCCAAGGATCCCGCAAGAGCCCGCGACCGGCGGCATCCGTGGGCGCAGGCACGGGCGTCATCACCCCGGCCACATAGGCCGTGGACGCGAGCGAATCGGGGCTCGCGCGCCGGGCGAGCTCCGTCGCAGCCCGGGCCGCGGTGAAGGTGCCGACGCGAACGTTCGCGAAGGGCGCAAAGGCCCCGCGGGCCGCGTCGCGCTGGTCGAGGGGTACGGCGACGGCGGTCAGCCAACCCTCGCTGGCGGGCGTCTCTGCCCGAAGCACGATGGACTCCGGGCCGCCCTGGGCGGCGCTCCGCGCGTCGACGCTCTCACGCCGGATCCACACCCGCGCCGTCTGGCCGCGCACCGGCCGCGGGCCGCGCGCTCCCCGGGACGTGGCGAGCGGCCGCGCCCGGAGCACC
>JBCCAW010000314.1:0-7060 GCA_039814655.1 Myxococcota bacterium
CCACGGAAGCCACACAACCAACATCAACAGTTCGACCAATGTCCATATCAACCAAGGCGGGCAATCGACCGTGAACACGTCGAAGCCTCCCACTCATCGGCGAGGCCGCGGCGAGTCCACACGCCGCGTTGGCTTCCCACCACGTAGAAACGTACCTCTGCCGGGGTGTAGCCGAACCACCACGCGGCCGCCGGCAACGGCAAGGTCTCCGCGGGCTGACTCGGTGCGGCGGCCGCCACGCTCCGAGTCGACGTGCCGCAACCCTGAAAGAAGGTCCCGCCGCCGAAGGTCCACGGCACCGCCAGGGGCCGCGCGCTGCCCGTGCCTCGGTCACGGTCGCGGTGAACGACGTAGTAGGCCACGTGGCCTGCGATGGCGCCATTAAATATATGGAATTGCTTGCTTTTGAGCTTGTTTCGGCGCGTTGCTGTGGCTAGTGTTCAGCATGGCGACGACGGAGAACTGGGGGCGGGGGCAGGAGGCGCTGCTAAAGCGCTTTTCCCGGTGGTGAGGAGCACGCGGGTGCTCGAAGCGGAGCTGCTCGAGAGCGAGGCCCGATACCTCGATGAGTTTGCCGACGACGTTCAAGTCGTCTGCCCGCGCTGCGAGGCCGCCGCGATGGTCCGCTACCGAAGCCTGGCCAGCGACGATGCGAACCCCGCACCCCGAGCCACGTGTACAGCCTGCGGTCTCGATCAGGTGGGGTGGCGGGTTCCGGAGCGGAGCTCGCTTAGGCAGCTGGGCGTCGCGCGATGTCGGCGCTGCAACGCATGGCTTCGTGAGCGTCCCATCCACTATCGAGCCTCGACGCGGGAGCTCGACTTCTTGTGCGCATGCGGTGAGGTGAATCGGAAGACGCATCGTCCGGGGCGGCTGCTCGGTATCGCAGTCGACCCCTACCAGGCGCTCCCTCTGTGGTTTTCGGCGTCCTTCAAGGGCGAGTCCTTGTGGGCCTACAACCGACCGCACCTGTCCTACCTGCGGCAGTACGTCGCCGCGATCGAACGCGGCCGCTTCGAGTATCCCAACGCGGCTCTCGGGGCGCGCCTTCCCCGCTGGATGAAGGCTGCGCGCCATCGAAGCGACCTGCTCGCCGCCATCGATCGGCTCGCTCGACGAACGCCCTGATCGCTCAGCGCGCCCGGTCCCAGTCGAAGCGCCCGGCGAGCAAATCCTCGATGAGGGTGGCCGTGGCCTCGTAGCGGGGCGCTGCGTCGTAGCCTGGGTAGTGGCGGCCCGTGTCGATGAGCGCGCCCGCGAGCCCCGCGCTCCGCGCGCCCTCCACGTCGACGGCGGGAATGTCGCCGGCGTACACGCTCTCGGCAGCGTCCGCTCCAAGCCGCGCGAGCGCGGCCTCGAAGATGCGCGGGTCCGGCTTGCTGATGCCGAGCACGTGGGAGTCGATGACCACCTCGAAGGCGTCCGCGAGGCCGACGGCCGCGAAGGTCTCGGGCAGGCGCCCCTCGGAGTTCGATACGATGCCCAGCGCCCAGCCCGCTGCCCGCACCCGGGCCAGCGCCGCCGGGAGCTCGGGCGGCACGCGGCGCCAAAGGTTCAGCGTGTCGTGGGCCGCGCGAACGCGCGGCACCTCCGCATCGACGTCTTGCGCCACGCCGGCCTCGAGGAGCAGGCAGCGCATGAAGACGAACCACCCCTCGTCGTGGCCCAGGCCCGCCGCGAGCTCCGCTTCGTAGCGCGTCTTGGCGGCGGCTTCGGCGTCACGAATCGCCGCGCCCGCGCCCGCCGCCGCTCCCCCGACGGCGTCCGCCACCGCGTCGTGGTCCAGATAGATGACCGTGTTGCCGGCGTCGAGCAGCAGCGCGCGCGTCACGGCAGCACGTCCAGGTCGAGCACGATGGGCGCGTGGTCGCTCGCCCGCTCCGTCTCCGGCCCGTTGACGATGGCCGCGCCGGCCAGGCCGCGCGCGAGTGCCGGCGACGCGAGGGCGTGGTCGAGCTGCGTGCGCTCGCCGCGGAAGACGAAGGTGAAGCGCTCCTCTTCCGGCACGAGGAGCGAGAGGTCCTCGAGGCCTGCGTCCGTGAGCGCGCGGTACGCGGGACTCGCCGGTACGTCGTTCACGTCGCCGAGGAGCATCACGCGCGTGTTGCCGCTGGCCACCAGGCGCCGGGCGACGTCGCCGGCCGCCGTCGCTTCGGCCAGCCGGCGCCCGGCGTTGTCCGGGTTTCGCTGCGAGAGAAAATGCGCCACGAGCACCCAGACCTCGTTGCCGCCGGCGTCGAGGCGCAGCTGAAGCAGGTCCCGGGCGAAGCCCGTCGTGCCCCCGTCCGGGTTCGGAAACCGCGCGCGGGCGTTGCTCACCACGCTGGTCACGGGGACGCGACTCACGAAGGCGACGTCGATGCCCCGCGGGTCTGCGTTGCGTCCGGCCTCGAAGCGCGTGTACCCGCCCAGGGCGAGGGGCCCGGCCACCAGCGCGTCGAGCACCGTGGAGCGCGCCTCCACCTCCTGAAGCGCGATGAAGTCCGGGTTGAAGCGGGCGATCACCGCGCCGAGGTCGCGGACCTTTTCGGCGAGCTCCGCCGGGCTCGCCACGTCGTCGTCGGTCTCCGGGTCGTCGACGTCGTCGAAGAAGTTGCGGACGTTCCAGGTCATCAAACGCAGCCGCGTGGGGACGGCCCCGTCGGCGCGCGCCAGGTCCGGCCCTGCATCCGCCGGCCCATCGCTCCCGGGGCACGCGCCGAGGGCGAGGGCGAGGGCGAGGAGCGCGCCGCGCAGGTGCTCGCCGCCAGCTGGCCACCCGGCCGCCCGGGCCGTCGCGCCCTTCAGAGCTGCGAAAGCAGGCGCTGCGCGCGCTCTTCGGCGGCCGCAAGCAGCGGCGTGGCCTCTTCGTCCGGCACGTGGAGTCGGCTCACGAGGTCCGCGAGCAACGCCTTCTCCTCGCTGGACTGCTCCCCGTCCACGTAGCTCAGGATGACCGCGTGCTGGAGCAGCGTCCGCCGGTCCGTGGAGCCGAGGTCCGTGAGCGGCACGTCGTCGAGCGTGCGCTTCTCCTGCGCGTACGCGCGAACGCTCGCCGCGTCGTCTTCGCCGAGCTCGAAGGCGGCGATGAGGCCGTTGATGACCTCGGATTCCCCTTCGTCGACGCGGCCGTCGGCCCAGGCCACGGCCACGAGGGCCTTCAGCATCGCTTCCACGTGCGCTTCCACGGTCGCTCCTCCGGGCTCGGTCGTCGCCGAGCGCCGCGTGAGCGTAGCAGAAAGCTACGATCTTCGTGCCCCGGCCCATGGCCCCCCGGCCCGCGCAGTTCTATGGTCCGGCGACCGTGAGCCGATACCGAGCCCCCTTCGCCGCCGACGGGCGCGCGCCCATCGACGAGGAGATTGCCCGCAAGCTCCTCGCGGACGCCCTCTCCAAGGGCGGCGACTACGCCGACCTCTTCTTCGAGATGTCCGTCAGCGGCAGCTACGCCTACGACGAGGGCATCCTCAAGTCCGCGGGTCGCTATGTGAGCCTCGGCCTCGGCGTCCGGGTCATGAAGGGCGACGCCACGGGCTACGCTTACGTGCAGGACCTCGATCTGGAGGCGATGCGCGGGGCCGCCCGCACCGCGGCGCAGATCGCGGCCGGCGGCGGCGCGCGCTCGCCCGTGGCCCTCGCGGCGACGCCGGCGGCGGATCGCTACGAGACGCGGGCCCTCAGCCTCGAGGCCCCGGGCACGGCCAAGCGCGAGCTCCTGGCCCGCGCCGACGCGGCGGCCCGAGCCGCGGACCCGCGCATCGTGAAGGTCAACGCGAGCCTCGCGGAAGAGCTCCGGGAGATTCTCGTGGCCACGAGCACGGGCCGCTTCGTGCGGGACCGGCAGCCCCTCGTTCGCTTCGGCGTGAGTGTCATTGCCGAGCAGGATGGCAAGCGCCAGTCCGGCTCCTCCGGCGGCGGCGGCCGCGTCGGTCTCGACTACCTGGAGACGCACCCGCCGGAAGAGCACGCGAAAGAGGCCGTCCGCCAGGCCCTGGCCATGCTCGACGCCAGGGAGGCCCCGGCCGGCGAGATGGAGGTCGTGCTCGCGCCGGGCGACAGCGGCATCCTGCTCCACGAAGCCGTGGGCCACGGCCTCGAGGCCGACTTCAACCGCAAGCGCACGAGCAACTACACGGACCAGGTCGGCGAGCGCGTCGCGAGCGAGCTCTGCACCGTCGTGGACGACGCGACGCTCGCTGGCAGCCGCGGCTCCATCAACGTCGACGACGAGGGCCACGCGCCGGAGGCGGCCGTGCTCATCGAAAGCGGCATCCTGCGCGGCTACATGCAGGACCAGCACAGCGCCGCACACTTCGACGTGGCGCCCACGGGCAACGGGCGCCGCGAATCCTTCAAGAGCCACCCCATGCCGCGCATGACCAACACGCTGCTCATGGCCGGTCCCCACGACCCCGAAGAGATCCTCCGGAGCGTCAAGAAGGGGGTCTACGCGAAGAAGTTCGGCGGCGGCCAGGTCGACATCTCGAACGGCGACTTCGTCTTCTCCCTCACCGAGGGCTACCTCGTCGAGGACGGCAAGCTCACGGCGCCGCTCAAGGGCGTGAACCTCATCGGCAACGGCCCGGAGGTGATGCGAAAGGTGGTCATGCTCGGCAACGACATGCGCGTCTCCGACGGCATCTGGACCTGCGGCAAAGACGGCCAGTCCGTGCCCGTGGGCGTCGGCTGCCCGACGGTGAAGCTCAGCGCCGTCACCGTCGGCGGGACGCAGCTCTCATGAGTGACGAACCCACCCTCGAGCGTCTGCTCGCCGTCGGCGATCGGGTGGTGGAAAAGGCCACCAAGGCCGGCGCCACGGTGGCCGAAGCCTCCATCCGCGACGGCTCCCACCTGTCGACGAAGGTGCGCATGCGCGCGCCAGAGCTCGTCGAGGAGGCGGGAAGCCGGAGCCTCGGGCTGCGGGTGATGCTCGGTCAGCAGGTGGCCGTCACCTACACGAGCGACCTCTCGCCGGCGGGCCAGGCGCGCCTCGTCGAGGACGCCATGGAGCTCGCCGGGCTCAGCCAGCCGGACCCCTTCGCGGGCCCGCCGGACCCGGCGCTCCTCGCGCGCGGTCCGCATCCGGACCTGGCGCTCTACGACCCCACCATGGACGCGCTCGGGGCCGAGGAGGCGCTCCGTCGCGCGACGGCGGGGGAGGTCGCGGCCCTCGACGCCGATGCGCGCGTCAGCAACAGCGACGGGGCGACCTTCACCCGGGCCTCCGGCGCCAGCGCGCTCGTCACGAGCGGGGGCTTCCGCGGCGCGAGCCGAGGCACCTACGCGAGCCTCGTCGTGAACCCCGTGGTGGAGGACGAGGGCGGCAAGAAGCGCACGGGCTACCACTGGGACGCCAAGCGCCGCCTCGCCGACCTCGGCGCGCCGGAAGACGTCGGTACGGAAGCGGCCCGGCGCACGCTCCGGAAGCTCGGCGCCGGCAAGATCGACTCGGCGGAGATGCCCGTGGTCTTCGACCCGGACGCCGGGCGCGCGATCATCGGGCTGCTCGCGGGCTGTGTGCTCGGCAGCAGCATTTGGCGGAAGAGCAGCTACCTCGTGGGGCGCCTCGGGACGGCCGTGGCGAGCGAGCTCGTCACCCTCGTCGACGACCCGACGATCCCCGGTGCCCCCGGGTCCCGGCCCTTCGACGGGGAGGGTCTTCGCGCCCGACGCAACGTCGTCGTCGAGGCGGGTACGCTCCAGACGTACCTTCTCGATAGCTACGCCGCCCGCAAGCTCGAGCGCGAGCCGACGGCGAGCGCGAGCCGCGGCGCGAGCGGAGGCGTGGGCCCGACCACGAGCAATTTCGTGCTGCAACCTGGGAAGCTCAGCCGCGAGGCGCTGCTCGCGGACACGCCCCGGGGCCTCTACGTGACCGAGATGATGGGCTTCGGCTTCAACGGCGTCACCGGCGACTTCTCGCGCGGGGCCGCCGGCTTCCTCATCGAGAACGGCGAGCTGACGCAGCCCGTGGCCGAGGTGACCATTTCGCTGAACCTCGACGGCATGCTGAAGGGCATCGACGCCGTGGCCGACGACCTGGACCTGCGCACCGCCACGGCGGCGCCCACCTTCCGCGTCGCGGCGATGACCGTCGCCGGGCGCTGAGCCCGGAGCCGCGGCGCTCAGCCACGCGCGGCGCGGACGTGGTCGACGAGCCGCGGGGCCCACTCGTCGAAGCGTGGGGCGTCCAGGTGCTCGAGGTGTGGCCTCGCCCGGCGCCCGTCCCACTCGGCGTCGTTCAAGAGCTGGTCGAGAAAGCCCCTCGCCCCCGGCGCGAGGCCCCGAACGGCGACGCTCGCGACCGCGCTGGGCAGCTCCGCGCGCAGCATGCGGCGGCCCGTGAGCTTGGCGAAGGTCTCGAAGGCCTCGCGCAGCGTCGGCGGATGAGGGTCCAGCACGTGGTAGGTGCCGCCGAGGGTGACCGGGCTCTCCAGGAGCAAGAGGCCGGCGCGCACGGCGTAGTCGACGGGCACCACCGGGAGCGGCTGTTCGCCGCGCGCCGGGAGCGGCAGGCCGAGGTCCCCTGGGGCGTCGAGGAGCCGCTCGAGGAGCGCGCGAGCCGGCGCCCCCGGGTCCATGGCGCCGGTGCGACTCGGCCCCACCAGTAGCGCGGGACGCAGCACCGTGAGTGGCACCGTGCTCCGGGCTTCCTGTGCGAGGGCTTCGGCGCGGCACCAGCCCTCGCTCGCCGGGTCGTGAAAGGCGCTCGGAGCCTGCGCGTCGTCCTCGCGGATGAGGCCGCTTCGCGTGCCGCTCACCGCCGCGGTGGACCAGAACACGGCCCGCTCGAGCCGCGTGAAGGCCTCGGAGAGCTCCAGGGTCTCGCGGGCGGCGGCGACGGGGAGCTGCACCGCGTCCCGAGCCGGCGTGAGACCCACCGGCGCCACCGCGTCGTGGAGCACGAGCGGTCGCTCCGCGAGCTGGCGCACCTCTGCACCGGAGAGGCCGAAGTCGAGGGAGCCGGGACGACCTACGAGGCGGCGCGTCGAGGGCGGCAGCGGGAGCTCTTCGTCCTCCGTGAGCACGAAGACCTCCCGGTCCCGGGCGCTGAGCTGCGCGACGAGCTCGCGGGCCAGCG
>JBCCAW010000524.1:0-4239 GCA_039814655.1 Myxococcota bacterium
AACCGCTTAGGAACGTCTCTTTTTGGCACTCTTGGCAGTTCAAAGGGCAAAGTATGCCAATGTGGCCGCTCAGGAGGCTTCTTACGGGCTAGGATTCGGTCCTTAAGCGAAAAAAGTCGCGCTTAGGCGCTTCGCTCGCGTTTTCCTTTTCCTGGAGGCGCGGCTACGCATTTTTATAGGGGTTTTTGCCCGATCGCCGTTCGTGGGGGCCACGCCCCCGGTCCGGGGGAGGTCGGCGCCGTGGCCGTCGCCGCGCCTCCCACCGGCCCGTCGGTCGGCTCCGCCCCCGCCGAGTCTACCCGCGGTGCCCGCTGCCGTGGCGGCCGCGGTTGACCACCCCGCACCCGGCTGAAAGGGTCCCTCGCGCTCGCCGGGGCCGGTTCCCGCGGCCCTCTCCCGTGACCCCCACCTCCGCCCGACGCCTCGTCCTCACCACCCTCTACCCCGCGCTCTTTCTGAGCGGGGCGGCGGCGCTTTCCTACCAGGCCACGTGGGGCCGGATGCTGCAGCGGGTCTTCGGGGTCAGCGACCAGGCCATCGCGACCGTGCTGGCGAGCTTCTTTCTTGGGCTCGGGGTCGGGTCCGTGCTGGGGGAGAAGCTCGTGCGGCGCTTCGGCGGGCCGGTGCGGCTCTACGCGCTGCTCGAAATCGGCATCGGCGTGTGGGCCGTGGCGTCGCTCGCCCTCGTGCCGCGCATTCATGACCTCTACGCGGGGCTCGGCAGCGACGCGGGGTTTGGCACGCTCACGCTGCTGCGCTTTTTGCTCGCGTTTCTGGTGCTGCTCCCGCCCACGCTCGCCATGGGCGCCACCCTGCCCGTGCTCGTGGCCGCCGTCGCCCGGCGTGGCGTGGCCTGGAGCTCGGCGGCCACGTCGCTCTACGCCACCAATACGCTCGGCGCCGTGCTCGGCGCGGGGCTCACCGGCCTCTATCTCGTGCCCGAGCTCGGCACCCGCGCCACCGTGGCGCTGGCGGCGGCCGCGAGCTTCGCGGCGGCCATGCTGGTGCTCGTCGTGGGGCTGGCGACGCGCGGCGGCAGCGAGGACTCCGCCGCAGAGGACTCCGCCGTAGAAACACCACCCGAAGCGGATCCGCCCGCGACGCCGGCGGGTACCGAACCGCACCCCGTACACCCCGTACACCCCGTACACGCCGCACACGCCGCGCAACCCACCCTCGCCGCGCTCCTCGCCGCCGTCGCTGGCTTCGCCGCCCTCGCCGGCGAAGTCCTCTGGACCCGCGTGCTCCGCATGGTCGTGCACGGCACCACCCAGGCCTTCGCGGCCATGCTGGTGAACTTCCTGCTCGGCATCGCCCTCGGCTCGCTCCTCGCCGACCGGCTCGTGCGCCGCCGCAGCCCCGCCTTGGTCTTCGGCGTGGTGCAGCTGGCGCTCGTCTTCCTGACCGCGCTCACCACCGTGCTCGCCGCCAACAGCCCGCGCTTCGTGGTGCTGCTCCACGGCGACTACTTCACCGTGCCGCACGAGCCCTGGGTCATCGTGGCGCTGGCCGCCATCGTGCTCTTTCCGCTGGCCCTCGCCCTCGGCACCTCGATTCCCCTCGCGTGGCACCTCGCCAGCGGCGCCACGCACCACGACTCGGGCGAGGCCGCGCGCACCTCGGGCCGCATCCTCGCCGCCAACACGCTCGGCGGGCTCGTCGGCTCCCTGGCCGCTGGCTTCGTGCTCGTCCCGCTGCTCGGCGTCGAGTGGAGTGTGCTGCTCGTGCTCACGGTGCACGGCGCCGCCGCGGCCCTCGCCCTGCGCGTCGCCATGGGCGGCCAGGGCTACGTCCGCGAAGCGGCCGGCCTGCTCGTCCCCGCGGTGGCCGTCATGGCGCTCCTCGTCGCCCGGCCCAGCCTCAACCTCCCCTATCTGCTCGACAGCTGGTACGACCCCGCCGCCGCACTCGTGCACGGCGCCGACGGGCGCTGGAAGGAGCAGGTCGAGCTCCTCGACGAAGGCCGCAACACCACGGTCACCGTCGTCCAGCGCGACTCCATGCTCCGCCTCTTCAACGACGGCCGGCCCGAGAGCGGCTTCGGCACGGGCGAGCCCGGCTTCGGTGAGGAGCTCTCCACGCTCGGCAGCCTCGCCACGCTCTTCGCCGAGCCGCGCGAGCGCGCCATGGTCGTCGGCCTCGGCGCCGGGCACACCACCGCCGTCATGCTCGGCGGCCCCTGGCCGCGCCTCGACGTCGTCGAGCTCGAAGCGGCCGTGGTGCGCGCCAGCCGCTACCTCTACCGCGAGCGCGGCAAGCCCTTCCCCCTGGACGACGCGCGCACGCACCTCATCGTCGACGACGCCCGCGCCCAGCTCGTCTTGAGCCCGCCGAACCGCTACCAGGCCGTCGTCAGCCAGCCCTCGCACCCCTGGCTCGCCGGCTCGAGCGCGCTCTACACGCGCGAGTTCTTCCAGGAGGTCGACCGGGCCCTCGCCCCCGGCGGCGCCTTTGCGCTTTGGGTCAACCTCTTCCGCATGGACGAGGCGCACCTGCAGAACGTCGTCGCCACGCTCCTCGAGGTCTTCCCGCACGCCCTCGCCTTCAACGTCGAGTCCTCGAGCTTCATCCTCGTCGCCAGCCAAGCGCCGCTGCCCCTCGACGCGCGCTTCGCCGAGCGCGTCGAAGACGCCGGGCTCGAGCCTTTTCTCGGGCCCTTTGCCCTCGACTCCTTCGTCGACCTTGGCGCGGCCCTCGAGCTCGACGACGCGGGCGCGCACGCCTTCGCCGCCGGCGCGACGGAGATCATCGTCGACGACCGGCCGAGCCTCGAGCTCGATCTCAGCCGCATGCCCCACGGCGACGAGATGAGCGTGGCCGACCTCGACATGGCGCTCGTCGAGATCCCCTGGATGAGCGAGGACACGCTCTCCCGCGTGCCCGCCGACTTGCGCGCGCCGCTGCTCGTGCAGCGCGTGCTCGAGACGGCCCAGCGCCCGGAAGCCGCCATGCGCCTCGAGCTCGCCCTGCCCGAGCTCGCGCTGCCGGAGCCGGAGCGCCAGCTCGTCGCGGGCGTGCTCGCCGCGGAGGGCGGGCGCCCCGGCGAAGCGCGCGCGGCCTTCGCGGCTTCCGGGCTGCCGGACGCCGTTGCCCGCCTCGAGCTCCTGCTCCGTGACGACGCCGCCTGGGGCGCGCTCCGAGACCGCTGGCGCCAGGGCCTGCCCCGCGAGGACGCCACGCCCTACCTGCTCGCCGCGCTGGGCCTCGGCGATCGCGCCCTGGCCGCCGAGGTCGCCGCCTGGTCCGTGCCGCGCGGCGGGGGGCGCCTGGCGCGCTTTGCGGCCAGCTGGGCCGCGGCGGCCGAGGACCCGGAGCGGGCGGGCGATGCGCTCGTGCTCGCCGACGACGGGGCCCTCGATCTTCGCGCCCCGGCCCTGGCCGCCGCCGCGGAGCTGGCCCGCCGTACCGGCGACCCGGAGCTCGGCCTCCGCCTCGAGCGCGCCCGGCTCCATGCGCTCCGCGTCGAGGCCCATGACGCCACGGAGCGCGGCCTCGAAGCCTACGCCACCGGGCTCATGACCCGCGCCGAGCAGCTCTTCACCCGCGCCGTGGCGCGCTTCCCGGCCAATGGCCAGGCCGCCTCGAACCTCGCCCGGCTGCGCCACGACGCCGGCGACGAGGAGGGCGCCAGCGCCATTCTCACGGACTGCTGGGCCGCGGCCCGGGGCCTCGAGAGCGAGGAGCAGCTGCTTCGCCAGGCCGCCGAAGAGCTCGGCCTCGAAGGGCCCTTCCGCTGAGGCGCGGGTCGCCCGCCAGGAGCCGGGCCCCGGGGCCGAGAGACGTGCGCAATCACTCTCCTTTCTTGACCCGGCTTCCGCGCCTCAACTACCACTGCCGACGCGCGGGCTGGTGCCCGCGCCCTGAACCCCGGAGGCCGACGTGGCAGTGAAAGTTCTGGCCGTCGACGACAGCAAGACGATGCGGACCATCCTGGAGATGACGTTCGCGGGCGAAGACATGGACATCGTGACCGTGGGCAGCGGCGACGAAGCCGTGGCGCGCGCGCGGCAGCTCCGGCCCGACGTCGTCTTCGCCGATGCCTCCATGGACGGCATGGATGGCTACGCGGTGTCCCGCGCCATCAAGAGCGAGCTGACCGAGACCGCGGTCATTCTCATGGCGAGCCAGCAGCTCCCCTACGACGAGGCCAAGGGCGGCGCCGCGGGCATCGACGACCACGTGGCCAAGCCCTTCGACTCGCAGGTCGTGATCGACAAGGTTGCCGAGGTGCTGGCCAAG
>JBCCAW010000167.1:0-10630 GCA_039814655.1 Myxococcota bacterium
AGACCATGTCCGCGTCCTCGCCGGCCGCCACGGGTACGGACGGCGGCACGTCGATCACCTGCCGCGTGTCTCGCACGGTGCCGTCGGCGTTGCGCTGCGCGACGAGCACGAACTCCACGCGCCGGTTCCGGGCATGGGCGTCCTCGTTCGTGCGCCGGTCCCGGGGCCGCGAGCTCCCGAAGCCCACGGACTCCACGAGCTCCCGAGACAAACCGGCCTCGACGAGCGCCCGCGCTACGTTCCGGGCCCGGCGCTCGCTCAGCTCCTGGTTGTACCCCTGGTCCCCGCGCACGTCCGCGTGGCCTTCGATACGCATGCGGACCCAGTCCGGATGCTGCCGCACGAGCTCGACGATGGCGTCGATCACCGGCCGCGCACGACGCTTCACGCGCGCCCGCTGGAAGTCGAAGAGCACGCGTTCCTCGAGCACGATGCGGTCGTTTCGCATCTCGATGAGGCCTTCGTCCGGGCACCCATCGTCGTCCTCGACGCCGTTGAGCGTCTCCGGCTCCTCCGGGCACTGGTCGTCGCCGTCGAGGACGCCGTCGTCATCGTTGTCCGGGTCCGGGCAACCGTCCTCGTCAGCGAAGCCGTCGACATCCTCGGGCTCGAGGGGACACTCGTCGTCCGCGTCGAGGATGCCGTCGCCGTCGTTGTCATCGTCCGGACATCCGTCGCCGTCCTCGAAATCGTCGACGTCTTCCGGGTCGTCCGGGCAGTCGTCCTCGTCGTCGAGCAGGCCATCCGCGTCCCGGTCGCCTTCCGGCAGCGCCCGGTGCTCCGGGTCCAAGGCCATGGGCTCCTCACCGCGCCGGTCGAAGAACGTGAGCTGCAGGCCGAGGAGCAACAGGTGCGCATCCCGGTCGTCGAAGTTGCCCGCGGGTTGCACCACCTGCTGGAAGCGAATCACCGGGCCGATGTCCACGGGGCCCCAGGCGAAGCCGTAGCCGAGCCCGGCCTCGAGCGTTGGCCGGACCAGCTCGCCCGTGATGGCGACGCCGCCGCCGACGTCGAGCCAGAGGCCCGTACCGCGCGCGGCGCCGGCGCGGCGTCCCAGGGGCCGAAGCCTCCCGGTAAGCGTGAAGGAGCCGAGACCGCCAGGTCCCGGGTCCACGAGCCGCGGGTCGTCCGGCGGCGGTCCGTCGAAGAGCGCGCCGCCGCGCACGCGCGCCCCCACGAGGAACATGCGCCCGAGGGAGCGCTCCAGCGTGATGGCCGCGGCGAGGCCCGGCTCGAAGCGCTCGCGCTGCGGGTCGGTGATCGGGAGCACGTAGCTCGGCTCCAGGTGGAGGAGCCACGGCTCGCTCTGCGCCGCGGCCGCGCGGGGAGCTCCCAGCGTCAGCGCGAGCGCGAGCCCCGCGAGGACGGAGCACCAGGCCGGCAACGAATTGCGCACGGCTGCACCAACGGTCGCCCGTTTCGAAGCTTGAACCGGCTTCGGCTCCCGACCCTCTTTACAGGTAGCCCGGGTCCCGGATACTCGGTGAGCGGGGATTCATTCCGAGGAGGTATGGGATGCGTATGCGTTGGCTAGTGGCTGCTCTGGCGGCCGTCGTGGTGAGTGGTTCGGGCGTCGCGAGCGCCGCGACGTACACGCTGCATGCGGGCGGCCTCTGCTCGCAGGACTACCTGAACGGGAAGGGCTCGGCGACGCTCTTCAACGACTGGGCCGGCGTGACGGCCGTGAACCTGCGCATCGACCAGCGCAATGACCACAACGCTGCCGTGTCCGAGATGGTGGGCCATCTCGACACCTACTGTCGCGGCACGAACGACTGCTACGTCATCGTGCACAGCAACGGCGGCGCGGTAATCGCCCAGGCCCTGAGCGTCTATGGCGGCTCGCCCGGCCACGACTGGAACATCAACTGGGTCATTCACCAGGGCAGCAACACCGGCGGGAGCAACCTCTCGGACATCGCCGGCACCTGGTGGGCGCGCTGGCTCTCCCAGGCGCTCCTCTGCGACATGGCCGATGAGGTGACGCCGGGCATTCACCGCTCGACCTTCGACCACAACGACACCTACGGCGTCACCCAGTACATGCTCGCCGGCTTCGACACCTGGTGGTACTCGGATCTCTTCCTGCCCGATGAGGACGACGGCGTCGTCGGCATGGACAGCGCGGCGGGCTACGTCTTCGAAGGCGTGAAGGCCAACGCCTGCGGCACGCCGCGTTGGAGCAACCACGTGCCGGCCTGGTACTGCGGCTTCAACCGCGACCACTACGAGATCAAGAACGCCGCCCGCGACTGCCTGCGCTACGGCGCTTCCTCGACTTGCTACAGCGGCTAGCCGGGGCCGTGGTGGCCGGGCTGGACCGTCGATGAGCCGACGCCTCCTGGGTCTCGGCGCGCTCGTCGCGACGGGCCTCGCCCTCGTCGCCTGGTTCTTGCCGGGGGACGAGCGCGAGGCCGAGCTCGTCGAAGAGGTGCGAGGGCCCGCGGGCCCGCGAGACCGGGCCGCGGCGCCGGGAACCGCGGCGCGCGCGCGTCGGGTGCCGGAGCGCCGGCGCGAGCGTCCCCGGCCCGGCCGCATGCTCGACGAGGCGCCCTTCCCTCGCTCGCCCCGGGGTACGGTGAGCGCCATCGAGAGCTACCTGGCGCGGACCATCTACCCGCCGGAATCCCAGCCCCTGGACCCGGCGCGGCATGCCGAGCGCATCGAGTGGAACACGCGCCGGGACGCGGCGCGGCGCGTGCCGGACGACCCGGAGGTCAGCGTGCTCTACACCGCAGACGTCTACACGGTCTTCGGGAGCGCGCCGGTGCGGTCCCGGCTCCGCGTGCAGCGCGACGGGGAGCCCATCGACGTCACCGTGCTCGAGGCCGTCGCCCGCATCGAGGCGTCGGACCTGGCGGAGGTACCGGCGCCCGTGGCCCTCCGCTACGAGCCCAGCGAGGAAGAGCCCGGTGAGCTCTGGAACACCTTCGCCCCGGACGAGGCCTTTCCTGGCGTCGAGACGAGCGTTCGCCTGCGCATGGACCTCACCTTCACCGAGGGCGAGAGCGCGCCGCGGCGCGTGAACCTGGACTTCGCCTGGAGCCCGGGCACCAGCGGCCGCTTCACCGGCGCCTTTCGCGAGAGCCTCGAGAGCGGCTCGCTCGTGGTCTACGCCGAGGTCGAAATCGACGCGCCAGGTCTCTACAACATCGACGCCAATCTCTGGGACAGCGAAGACCAGCCCGTCGCCTTCGCGCGCTTCAAAGACGAGCTCCCCGTGGGCACGCAGGAAATCCCGTTGCGCTTTTTCGGGGCGGTGCTCGCCGAGAGCCGCTCCGTTCCGCCCTTCGAGCTCCGGCAGCTCCATGGCGCGCGCTACACGCTCGGTCGCACGCCGCCGCAGCTCCCCATGACGCCCTATGAGGGGGTGTACCGGACCGCGGACTACGATCTGGAACGCTTCTCCACGGACGAGTGGATGGACGAGCGGCGCCAGCGCACGGTGGAGCGGCTCCGCCGTGACGAAGGCCTCGGGCGCCTCGCGCCACCGGTACCCGAGGACGCGCACCTCGCGTCGCTCCCGCGCCACGGCCGGGGACACCTGCCGCCCAGCCTCGAGGGCTACGAGGGTTCGCCGGGCGCCTCGCCGCCGCCGCCGCCGCCGCCAGGCTCCGGTCCTCCGCCGCCACCGGGAGCCAGCCCGCAGCGCACGGCACCGTAGGGCCAGGTTTCCGAGGGCACCGTCGGGCGGGCGAAGCGGTCGCAGAGCGTATGCCGGAGGTCGCCCTTCGCCGTGTCGAGGAGCAGCGTGAGCGACGGGTAAAAGATGGCGGGGTCCACGATGGCGTCCAAGGCCGCGGCGACGTCCACGGCCGTCGCCGCCGGGTCCGCCGCGCGGGCGAGGGCTACGAGCCCGGCGTAGCGCGCGCAGCCTTCGGGGAGCGGCTCCGGCGATGCGCCGGCGAGCAGCCAGGTCGCGAGGCAATCACGCTCCGTGCCCTCGGCCTCGCCCGTGGCTCGGGCCACGTCGAGCGCAGCCCGGGCCCGACGCAGGTCGCCGGCGAAGACCGCGGCGTAGCTCGCCCGGTAGGCGTAGAGCCGCCGGAAGGTGGGCGAGGCCACGGCCCAGCGCTCGACGCCGGCATCCATCCACCGGCCCCAGCTCTCACGGTCACCTTCGAAATAGGCGATGCCCGCGCGCGCTGTGGCCAGGATGCGCGCCCGCAAGGACTCGTCCACCGCGGGCTGCTCGAGCCGCGCCCGTGCCGCCTCGAGGTCTCCGTCGGCGGCGTGGCGCCACGCCGAGAGCAGCGTCGCCGCCCGACCCGTGGTCGATTCGTCGGGAAGCGGGTCGCCGGCCCAGTTGGCCGCGGCGATCTCCAGGTAGTCGACCTGGTACCCGGACTGCTTCCAGCTCTGGCTCGCCCGCGCGAGCAGCTCCGAAGGCTGAAGCACGAGGAAGCTCTGCACGTGCACCACCGGCGGCAGGAAGCGCGGCTCGCGCTCCACGGAGCGCACGAAAGCATCGATGCCCTCACGCGCGCGATCGCTGTGAAAGAGGCACTCGCCGAGGGCGAACCACAGCTCGAAATGATGCGGGAAGCGCGCCGCGACGGGGCGCGCGGCGCCGGTGGCCTCGGCGCAGCGCCCCTCCTCGAAGGCCACGGCGAGCTCGAGCACCGCGCGGCGGGCAGGGTGCGTCGGCCAATGGGCCCGGGGCGGCGGCTCCATGGGCAGCTCGAGGCGCCCGCCGAAGCCGAAGGCCCGTACGAGCGCCCGGTAGTAGTGGGCGTCCCGGTTCGACGGGTCCCGGAGCAACACGGTCGTGAGCGCGTCGTTCGCCGCCCCGAAGCGCATGCCGTAGTAGTCGGCGATGGCCTGCATGAGCGTCTCCGCGTGGGGCTGGTCCGGCGCCAGCCGGAGCGGTGGCGCGGGCCCGCGCGTGGCGCGAGCCTTCACGGGCGCCGGCGCCTGGGACTGCGGCAGCTTGCCCGTGGCGCCGCCCGCCGGCGTGCGCCCGAGCGCCAACCCTACGCCAAGGGCCGAAAGCCCGAGCACCGCAGCCGCCGCAATGCGGGGCCAGGCCCGGCGCGGGGCGGCGACGGCCGGCGCGGGCACTTCGACGCGCGTCACGGTCTCGGACAGGTCCCGCGCGACGCGAGGCGGCTGGGCCTGCACGCGCTCGACGCGGGCGCGGACCGCATCGTGGCGCCGCGCCCAAGCCTCGGCGGGCACCGTGGCCCGGACCGCCTCGGCCAGCTCCGCGGCGCTCCGAAAGCGTTCGGCGGGAGCCCGGCGAAGGGCCTTGGCGATGATGGGGCTCAGCGGGTCGTCCGCCGGCAAACGCAGCTGGAGCGCAGCGTTCCAATGCCCCGTGGAGAGCAGCTCGAAGGTCTCCCAGAAGCCGTCCGTCGGCAGCAGCGGTCGGTCGAGAGCTACCTCGAAGAGCATCACGCCGAGAGACCAGATGTCCGTGGCAACACCGCCGGACTGGCCCGCGAAGCGCTCCGGCGCGAGGTAGGCCAGCGTGCCGCGGACCTCGCCCGTGGCCGTGACGGCCTTGGAGGTGAGCACGCGGCCAATGCCAAAGTCGATGACCCGCGCGGAGCCGTCGGTGCACACGACGAGGTTCGAGGGCTTCACGTCGCGGTGAATCACGCCGAGCGCGTCGCCCTTCGGGCCCTTGGCCGTATGCGCCGCATGCAGGCCGCGGGCCGCGTCGTAGACGACGCTGGTCAGTGCCAAGCGCCAGCCCTCGTCGAAGGCCTCTTCGCCGTCCTCACGTCGGAGGTCGTCGAGGCGCCCAAAGGACACGCCATCGAGGCGCTCCATGACGAGAAAGGGCACGCCCTCGGCCCGGCCGAGCTCGATGACCCGGCACACGTTCGGGTGCTCGACGTGCAGCGCGAGCTCTGCTTCGTCCATGAGCGCCGCCACATGCCGCGGGTCCTCGGCGAGGTGCGCGTGGAGCAGCTTGATGGCCAGCGGTACGTCGGACCCGTCCCGCGGCGCCGCACCTCGCTCCTTCGCCGCACCTCGCTCCTTCGCCGTACCTTCCCGCGTCGCCGCGTGGACGGCGCCCTGGCCGCCGACCGCGATGCGCGGGCCCAGGCGATAGCGCCCCCCGAGCAGGGAGCCTTGCGTAAAGGAGTGCATGCGAGAACGCGCCGGAAGCAGACGCGAGGCGTATACCACCAGACGAGGACCCGGTCTCGCCGCCCGCCGGGCCTGCCTCGCGGGCCGCCCATCCCCCAGCTCCGGCCCGGTGCGGCTACGCTGCCTGGGAGGCGAGCACCATGGCCAAGGACCAGCGCGGCGAAGCGGAGCGGCTCCGGGACCAGGTATGGGCCTGGCTCCCGGCCTTTCATGCGGTGGCGGAGCTGGGGACCACGGTGAAGGCCGGGGCGCACCTGGGGCTCACGGCCGCGGCGGTGAGCCGCAGCGTGCGCCTCCTCGAGGACCGCGTCGGTCAGCCGCTCTTTCACCGCGTCGGTCGCTCGCTCCGGCTGAACGAAGCCGGCGCGCGGCTCCGGGAAGCGACGCGGGTGGCCGTACGGGCCGTGACCGACGGGCTCCGGGCCATCGACCCAGCAGCGCTGGCGCGGCCCCTACGCGTGGCGTCACTCGGTCTGCTCACGGAGCACTTCGTGGTGCCGGCGCTCATCGATCTGGAAGACGACGCGCGCGTGGTGGCCGAGCACCTGAACCTGCGCCCCGTGGACGGCCTCGCGGCGCTGAGGCGCCAGGAGGTCGACGCCTGCTTCTACTACGAGGAGCTGGCCGCCGAGGGGCTGCGCGTGGAGGACCTCGGGAACACGCCGAAGGCCGTGTACTGCGGCCTGACGCATCCGCTCTTCGCGAAGAAGCGCGTCACCCGGGCCGAGGTCTGCGCTCAGCGCTTCTCCGTGCCGCAGGTGGGCGACTCGGGCCGGCCCATGGACGGCTGGCCCGCGCGCTACGAGCGGCGCGTGGGCATGCGCGTGACGCTGCTCCGATCGAACCTCCAGGTCGTGCTCGCGGGGCGCTTCGTGGCCGTGCTGCCGGAGGTGATCGCGGCCCCGTACCTGGCGTCCGGCGACCTTCGGCGCCTCGGCCAGCCGCCCCTCGACCCCATTCGCCTCTTCGTGGCCACCCGGCCCGAGGACGCGGACCGCGCCGACCTTCGCGCGGTCATCGACGACGTAGCGGCCCGCGCCGCCGCCGGCGCCTGATTGCGCTCAGAAGATGAAGAGGGGCAGCGTATCGAGCGCCTGCCACCCGCCGCCGCTGGGGAAGGTCAGCCGCTCCTGGTTCGTGAGATCGAGAAGCGTGAGCTCTTCGGGCCGGGGCCCGTCGCCGAGCAGCGCACATCGCCCGGCCCGGTCGAGGTAGCCGAAGAGGCCCTCGCCTTCGCGAAGGAGCTGCGCATCGTCCGGGCCGAGGAGCTGGAAGGAGTCGCCCACGAGCTCGCCCTCGGCCGGCGGCTCGTCGCTCGGCTCCACGGAAGGGCAGAAGGTCATGCGTCCGTCCGTGGCAATGACCGCGAGGTGGGGGCCCGCCGGCTGCACGGCGCCGAAGGCCACGTCCCGGAGCCGAAAGCCCACGGGGCGCGGCGGCGCTTCGCCCAGGAAGTCGAGCACGTACGCGCCGGTGCGCTCGGGGCCGCGGAGCACGAGTCCGAAGTCCCCACCGGGAAGCAAGCTCGGCCCCGGCGTGCAGTATTGCGCTTCGAGGGGAGCGAAGCCCTCGGTCAGCGCGTGGTCGCGAACCTCGCCGCTCGCGAGGTTCACCGTTCGTCGGGGCGCGCCACTGGCCGCCACGAGCCAGAGCCCGAAGTCCACGCGCGTCTCGACACTCGTCTCCCAGGAGCTCACGAGCGGTGCGCCCAAGAGAACGCTTCGCTCGGCCTCGAGGTCGACCACGCCATGCAGCGTGCCCTCGGCCCAGAGCTCGAGCAGCCCCGTGTCCACGCCGGGCTCCTGGTAGAGCCGCGGCGTGCGCAGCCGGCCTTCTACGTCCCGGCGAAAGCGAACGGAGCGCCGGCCGCTCACGCGGTCGATGTGTACGCCCGCGGCGTCCCAGCTCACCCAGGCGTCGCGCCAGGCCAGGGCGCCCTCGAGGCCGAGGTCCCGCGTCTCGACCGCGCCGGCCACGAAGCGAACGAAGCCGGCCCGGGTCCGCACGTCCTCGGGATCCGCGAGCGTGGCCGGCCGCCAGCCGCCCGCGTCGGGTTCGCCACTGCCGGCGAGCGTGGTGCAGCAGGTGAGGTCGCCGAGGATCGCGCCGGCGTTCAGGTCGATGAGCCGCGTGAAGGACTCGAAGGTGCGGTCGTCGCGCACGAGGCGCAGCGAGAGGAGCCCGTCCCCGGTGAGTCCGATGATGCCTGGGTCACGAAAGCCCGCGGGACGCTCAGCCATGGCCGAGCGCACCCCGGCGGCCGTGACGATGAAGACCTCGGTCACGCGCGGGCAGCTCGGGCGGGCGCAGTCGAGCTCCGCGCTGGCCACGCCGGCAATGCGTTCGGCGGTGGCGAGGAGCCTGGTGGCGGCGACGTCGCCGCGGATGGCGACGCCATCGAACACGCGGTGGAGCCGGCGCTGCGTGGCCCCGGCGCCCAAGCCCAAGAGCGTGTCGCCATCCATGCGGACGGCGAGCACGCCCAGCGGCGCAGCGGCCGCCGCGTCGGCGCACACGCCGCTGGGTACGGGCCCGGCGTCGGAGGCCAGCATGTCCAGCGGCACGGCGGAGTCCTCGGGCGCGGCGGCGTCCGGCGGCACGCCCGCGTCGGGCGCTCCGCCCACAACGACGCGACTCGACGCGCAGGCCGGCAGGCAGAGCAACAAGAACGTCAGCAGGAGGGAGCGCCGCATGCGGGTTCGCGTGGCCATGACGTCACCCTGCCCCGGCCGCGGCCGGCGCGGGAGCGAGGAATGCTTGCGACGCTTCTAAGGCCACGCCCTCCAGGGTGACATGAGCGCGCGGCGCCGGCTTCTCAGAGGTCGAGGTCGTCGGCGTCGGCGCGGGGCGCGTGCTCCATGATGAAGCGGTAGCGAGGCGCAGCGTCCCGGCCCATCAGCTCGCCGATGAGCTGGTCCGTCTCGAGGGCCCCATCGATGACCACGCGCAGCGCGCGGCGCCGCGTGGGGTCGAGGGTGGTCTCGCGCAGATCCGACGCGGGCATCTCGCCGAGGCCCTTGAAGCGGCTCACGTCGGGCTTGGCCCGACCATTGGCGCCGGCGAGCACGCGGTCCCGGTCCGCGTCGTCGAGGGCCCAATGCGTCTCCTTGCCGATGTCGATGCGGTAAAGCGGCGGCAGCGAGAGGTAGACGTTCCCCGCCCGCACGAGGCCCGGGAGCATGCGGTAGAAAAACGTGAGCAGCAGCGTCGAGATGTGATGGCCGTCGGCGTCGGCGTCCATGAGCAGGAAGACCTTGCCGTAGCGGAGCTTCGAGATGTCGAAGCTCTTGCCGATGCCGCAGCCGAGCGCGTCGACGATGTTCTGGAGCTCCTTGTTCTTGAGCGCCTCGCTGGGCGCCTTGCGCTCCACGTTGAGCACCTTGCCGCGGAGCGGAAGGATGGCCTGCGTGCGCCGGTCCCGGGCCTGCTTGGCGTTGCCGCCGGCGCTGTCGCCCTCGACGAGGAAGAGCTCGCTTTCGTCCGGGTTGGTGCTCTGGCAGTCGCTGAGCTTGCCCGGGAGGTTGAGCCGGTGGCTGATGGCCGTCTTCCGGCTCACGGCCTTCGACGCGGCGCGGCTCGCCTCCCGGGCACGGGCGGCGATGACGATGCGAGCGACGATGGCGTCGGCCGTGGACGTGTTGTCGAGCAGCCACTGCTCGAGGGCCGTGCGCACGAGGCTCTCGACCTGGCCGGCGACCTCGGGGTTGTTGAGCCGCTGCTTGGTCTGCCCCTGGAACTGCGGCTCGGCGACGTAGACGCTCAAGATGGCGACGAGGCCTTCGCGAATGTCCTCGGCGGTGATCTTGACGCCCTTCACCTTGACGCCCTTGGCCTCGATGAAGCCGCGAATCGCCTTGTGCAGGCTGGTCTTCAGGCCGGCCTCATGGGCGCCGCCGTTCGTGGTGGGGATGCCGTTGGCGAAGGTCTCGAGGCGCTCGCTCGGCGCCTCGGTCCACTGGAGCACGAGCTCGAGGCGAAGCGGCGCGCGGTTTCGATCGACCGGGTCCGTCTCGCCGCCGCGCTCGAGCTGAAAGGCCGTGTGGTGCACCGGCGGCTTGCCCTCTTCGGCGATGCGCTTGGGGAGCAGCTCGGAGATGCCCTCCGGATGCTCGAACTCTTCGCGGGCGCCCTTCGCGTTGCGGAAGACGATCTTGAGGCCCTTGTGCAGGTAGCTCTTGGCCTCGAGGCGGTCGCGGACGCGCTTCTCGTCGAAGGCGAGCTTCTTGCCGAAGATGCCCGTATCCGGGCGGAAGTGAATCGCCGTGCCGCGCTTCGAGGTGCGCCCACCCTTCTTCAGCTTGCTCTGCGGAAGGCCGCGCGCGTAGGCCTGCGAGTAGGAGTGCCCCTCACGCCAGACGGTGGCCTCCATGGCTTCGCTGAGCGCGTTGACCCTGAAATACCCGACCCAGTGTTTGATAATCAAATGGCTCTCTATAATGATCTTCAATCACTGCTTGATGAAGGCATTCAGCATTTGGAAAGCATTAACGGAAATCCTGACCTCTCTTCTGATATTTTCTACGGTGGTAAT
>JBCCAW010000579.1:0-3820 GCA_039814655.1 Myxococcota bacterium
ACGCTCGAGGCGCGCATGGGCATCCCGGTCTTTCACGACGACCAGCACGGAACGGCCATCATCAGCGCCGCGGCGCTCCTCAACGCCTGCGCGCTCCAGGAGAAGGAGCTGGCGACGCTGCGCGTGGTCTGCATCGGCGCCGGCGCGGCGGCCATCGGCAGCATGCGCCTCTGGACCGAGCTCGGCGTGCCCGCGGGCAACATCACGCTCTTCGACCTGGACGGCGTGATCACCGAGGACCGCGCGGGCCTCGACGACTACCGGAGGGCCTTTGCTCAGCCCCCGGGGCGAGCGACGCGGGACCTCGGCGACGCCCTCGAGGGAGCGGACGTGATGATCGGCCTCTCCGCCGGCGGCATCGTGAGCGCCGAGATGCTGAAGCGAATGAACGATCGGCCGGTCGTCTTTGCGCTGGCGAACCCAGACCCGGAGATCGGCTACGCCGAAGCCCGGGCGGCGCGGCCGGACGCCATCGTAGGCACGGGACGCAGCGACTTCCCGAATCAGGTCAACAACGTCCTCGGCTTCCCTTACCTCTTTCGCGGCGCCCTCGACGCGGCGGCGACGCACATCACGCTGGGCATGAAGCTCGCGGCGGCGCGGGCGCTGGCGGAGCTGGCCCGCGTGGGCGTCGATGACGTCGTGCTCCGGGCCTACGGCGGCAAGGCCATCAAGTTTGGCCCGGACTACATCATCCCCAAGCCCGGCGACCCGCGCTCGCTGAGCTGGCTCGCGCCGGCGGTCGCGGAAGCCGCCATGAAGGACGGCGTCGCGCAGGAGCCCGTGGACGTGGAGGCCTACCGGGAGCAGCTTACGCGGCGCCTGGACCCCACGCGGCGCGTGCTCGTGCACGTGACCAACGCGGCGAAGCGAAGCCCCTGCCGCGTGGTGTTCCCGGAAGGTGAGAACGACACGATCCTCCGCGCCGTCGACGTCATCGAGGACGAGGGCATCGCCCAGCCCGTGCTCCTGGGCCGGCGCGCCGTGATCCAAGCGCGCGCCGAGGAGCTGGGCGTGAGCCTCCGGGGCATCGAGATCGTCGACTCGCAGCACCGGCCCAAGCTCGACGCCTACGTGGAGCGCTTTCACGAGCTGCGCCGGCGCAAGGGCATCACCCGGGCGCGGGCCCGGCACATTCTCGAGCGGAGCCGCACGCACTACGCGATGATGATGCTCGAGCGGGGCGATGTGGCCGGCCTGCTCAGCGGCATCACGGCGCCCTACCCGGACACCATCCGGCCGGCGCTGCAGATCATCGGCGTGGCCGAGGGCGTGCGCCGCGCCGCGGGCTGCTACCTGGTGGTCACCGAGGGGGGCCTGAAGCTCTTCGCGGACACGACCATCAACGTGGACCCGGACGAGGAGACGCTCGTCGAAGCCGCGCTGCTCACGGCGGACCTCGCCACGGAGCTCGGCCTGACGCCGCGCGTGGCCATGCTCTCTTTCAGCAACTTTGGCGATGCGCCGCACCGAGCCTCGCGGCGCATGTCCCGGGCCGCCGAGCGCGTGCGGGCCCTGCGCCCGCACCTCGCCGTCGACGGGGAGATGCAGGCCGATGTGGCGCTCGTCGCCGCTCGGCGCGAGGCCTACCCCTTTCACCAGCTCGGCGGCGACGCCAACGTGCTCATCTTCCCGAACCTCGGTGCCGGCAACATCGCCTACAAGCTGCTCGCGAGCTTCGGCGCCGAGCTCGTGGGCCCGCTCGTGCTCGGCATGCGCAAGCCCGTGAACGTGCTCCAGCAGGGCACGACCGTGGGCACCATCGTGCACATGGCCTCGCTTACCGTCGCCCGCGCCAAGGGGCGTTAGCGCCGCCGGTCGAGGGCCCCGGCGAGCTGTCTTCGAAGGGAACGACGAGGCTCGCGGAGCCGAAGGCGCTGCCGGCGATGGCCTCGTCCGTGTTGGCGCGGAGATCAGCGCTCGCGCTTCGTGGCCGCTTCGACGATTTGGCCCACGAGCTCTTGGAGCGGCACGGGTTTGGTGAGCAGCGCCGTCGCTCCCCGAACGCCACCGGAGGGCGGGTTGCCGCTGACGACGATGACCGGAAGGTCCTGGCCGACCTCCGCGGCGAGATGCTCCCCCTGCACCGTTCCCGGCATGCGCAGGTCGCTGACCACGACGTCGAAGGCCGCGGGCCTGGTGCGCAGCAGCGCCCGCGCTTCTTCGCCATCGCGCGCGAGGGTCAACTGGAAGCCGGAGCGACGAAGCCCGCGCGCGACGGCGCGGCGCACGGCGTCCTCGTCTTCCACGAAGAGCACCCGAATGTGCTCGAAGCCACGCTTGCCCTTGCCGAGGGCCGGGCGCGAAACGCGCTTGGCACGGGCCGGCGCGTAAGGGAACAGGAGGGATACGCGCGTTCCCTTTCCGGGCCGGGACTGCACGTCGCAACGGCCACCGGACTGCTGCGCGAAGCCATGGGTCATGGCGAGCCCCATGCCGCTCCCGTGATGCACCTTGGTCGTGAAGAAGGGCTCGAACACGCGGGCCAGGGTCTCGGGGCTCATGCCTTCGCCGTCGTCTTCCACGCAAAGCTCGACGTAGTCCCCGGGAGCAAGCTCCGGCGGTGAGAGCTCCCGGTGGCGGGCCAGCCGGAGCTCCACGCGACCGCCCTCCGGCAGCGCGTCCCGCGCGTTGAGCACGAGATTGAGGAGCGCACTTTCGAGGCCCACGCGGTCCACGCGAACGCGGGCGGGACCGGACTCCGCGTGGACCTCCAGCGCGACGTTGGCGGGGAGCGTACGGCGCAGCAGCGGACCCATGGCCGCGATGACGTCCTCGAGTTCGAGCACGACGGGGTCGAGCTCGGCGCGTCGGGCGAAACCGAGCAAGGAGCGGGTGAGCGCGGCGCCGCGGCGCGTGGCCTGGAAGGCGTCATCCAGCGCTGCCCGCTGGTCCTCCGGCAAATGCTCTTGCACCTCGCCGAGGGTCTCCAGGGCACTGAGCACGACGGAGAGCAGGTTGTTGAAGTCGTGGGCGAGGCCTCCCGTGAGCTGGCCGAGCGCGTCCATCTTCTGCGCGTGCAGGAGGAGCTCGCGGCTTTCCCGCTCGCGCAAACGCAGCGCCGCTCGGGCGCGGACGGCCGGGGTCATGTCCAGGATCACGCCGGCCATGCGAACCACGTCGCCGCCGGGCGCCCAGGAAGCCTGGCCCCGCGCTTGAACCACGACGTCGTGCCCTTCCTCGTGGCGCATGCGGAACTCCACCTCGTAGGCGGCGCGCGTGTCCCAATGGGCCTGGAGCGCGCCCTCGACATGGGCGACGTCGTCGGGATGCACGCGGGTGAAGAACTCGTCGATGGTTCCGCCGAAGGTCGCGAGGTCGACGCCGAGCAGGCGAAAGAGCGCCGGCGACCACCAGAGCGCGCTGCTCTGCAGATCCCAATCCCAGATGCCGTGGGAGCTCAGCTCGACCGCAAGGCGCAAGCGTTCGGCGTCGACGCCTGCGCCCTTCGCGACCTCGTGATCCCCAGCGTCGGCCATCGCAGGGAAGGTAGCGCGCGCGAGCTTGCTCGCAGACTTCAGAACGTTACATCAGCGCGCGTCGGCCAGCACGGCCTTTGCGGCCTGGTAGCCGCTCATGGCGCAGAGCGGAACGCCGCCGCCGGGATGCGCCGTGCCGCTCGCCACGTAGAGACCGGGCACGGACGCGATGCGGTTCGGGGGCCGGAGGAAGGCGCTCAGGGGATGCGAGCTGGAGCTGCCGTAGAGGCTGCCGCTCGAGCCGGGAAAGCGCCGGGCGAGGTCCTCCGGGCGTCGCTCCCAGACCACCTCGTCGCCGGGTCCCAGCACGCCGGCGGCGCGGGCGCGCTCGAGCGCGCGCG
>JBCCAW010000100.1:0-13465 GCA_039814655.1 Myxococcota bacterium
CTCGGCGCCGACCTTGCGGTAGATGGTGCGCGCGCTGATGCCGAGGAGCTGCGCGGCGAGCTGTTTGTCACCGCGGGTATGCGCGAGGGTCTGGTGGATGACCCGGCGCTCGATCTCGTGCAGCGGCGTGCCCATGCCAAAGCTGAGCTGCTCGCTCGTGCGCTCGGCCTTCGCCACGGCCGCCGGGAGGTCCGCGGAGCTCAGCACCTCGCCCTTCGCGAGCACCACCGCCCGCTCGACGACGTTCTCGAGCTCGCGCACGTTGCCCGGCCAATCGTAGGCCGCGAGCCGGTCGAGGGCCTCGCGGTCGACCTGCATGGGCGCCCGGCCGTTCTTTTCGCAGTAGAGCTGCAGGAAATGGTCGACGAGGAGCGGCACGTCGCCTTGCCGGTCCCGAAGCGGCGGCGCCGTGACGGCGATGACGTTGAGCCGGTAGTAAAGGTCCTCGCGGAACTCGCCCTGCTCGATGGCCGCGCGGAGATCCCGGTTCGTGGCCGCGATGAGGCGAAAGGACGCGCGCCGGGTGCTGCCGCCAAGGGGCTCGAACTCGCCCTGCTGAAGGAGCCGGAGCAGCTTCACCTGCACCGCCGGCGAGAGCTCGCCGATCTCGTCGAGGAAGAGCGTGCCTCCCGCGGCCTGGGCCACGCGGCCCTCGCGACGGGCGATGGCGCCGGTGAAGGAGCCCTTCTCGTGACCGAAGAGCTCGGACTCGACGATGGTCTCCGGCAGCGCCGCGAGGTTCACGGCGACGAAGGAACCGGTGGCGCCGGACTGGTCGTGGATGGACCGGGCGATGAGCTCCTTGCCCGTGCCGCTCTCGCCGAGCACGAGCACCGTGGCCGTGCTCGGCGCGGCCTGGGCCGCGATCTCGAGAGCCTGCCTCAGCGCCGGCGCCGAGCCCACGATGCGCTGGGTGCCCTTCTTTTGGAGCGCCGTGAGCTGCCGCCGGAGCGTCTTGTTCTCGGCCAGCAGGCGGTGCCGCTCCGCGGCCTTGCGCACGGACTTCACGATCTGGACCCGCTTGAGCGGCTTCTCGACGAAGTCGTAGGCGCCCTCGCGCATGGCGGCCACGGCGGTCTCGATGGTGCCGTAGGCCGTCATCACCACGGCCTCGGCGTCCGGGGCCACGGTGCGCAGGGCCCGGACGAGCTCGAGGCCGCCCATGCGGGGCATCATCAGGTCCGTCAGGACGACGTCCACCTGGTGCTGGCGGCAGAGCTCGAGGGCCTCCTGGCCGCTCGCGGCCGTCAGCACCCGGTAGCCCTCCTTCACGAAGAGCTTCCGGAGCGAGACGAGGTTAGCGTCCTCGTCGTCCACGACGACCAGCGTCGAGGGCGCGAGGGGGTCCGGGGCTGGAAGTGTCATGGGCGACGAAGCACCGGGCACCGGCGCGGTAGGTAGACGGTCGTGACGCTTCGTCATTCGTGACAAATTGTCATCGAAGGCGCCCGTAGGGGCTGACAGATCGTCAAGGGAGGCAGGAAAGGTCGAAGATCGCAAGGGAATCACGGGGGTGAAGTCGGGGCCACCCCTCGCTTATTCCAGATGCGTGCCAGCTGCATCCAGATGCGTGCCAGCTGCGATGCGGCTCCTCGACGTCCTCAGCACCCGCACTCGTCGTCGGCGCAGTCGACCAGCCCGTCACAGTCGTTGTCTTCACCGTCGTCGCAGTCTTCGATGAAGCAGCGTCCGCAGGCCTCGAACTCTTCGCAATCGCCGTCCCGGCAGTCGATGGTGCCGTCGCAATCGTTGTCGATACCGTCGTCGCAGATCTCGCCCCGGCAGCCTTCGCACGCGGGATCGGTGGCGCAGTTCAGGTCTTCGCAATCGACGAGCTCGTCGCCGTCGTCATCGAGCCCGTTCTCGCAGTCGGTCTCGACCTCGGGCGGCGGGCATCCCGGAAAGAACGCGCAGTCGCCGTCCTCGCAGTCGATCTGCATGTCCCCGTCGTCATCGCGGCGGTTGTCGCACACCTCGCGCGCGCAGGCGGGATCGCCGGCGCAGTCCCGGTCGCTGCAGTCGGAGACGCAGTCGCAATCCTCGTCGCGGCCGTCGTCGCAGCTCAGCTCGCGGAGCGGACGGTCTTCCGTGCAGCAGAGCAAGAAGCACGAGCAGGCGGCGTCTTCGCAATCGACGAGGCCGTTCCGGTCGTCGTCGATGCCGTTGTCGCAGCGCTCCGGCCGTGGCCCGTCGGTGCACGCCGGGTCGGCGCGACAGTCATCGTCGGCGCAGTCCGGGCGGCAGTCGAAGTCGTCGTCGCGGCCGTTGCTGCAGTTTTCAACGGGGAGGCACGCCGGGTCCGTGGCGCACTCCATGTCGTCGCAGTCCCGGGCGAGGTCGCAGTCGTTGTCTTCCCCGTCGTCGCAGACCTCGGGCTGGGGGACGCACGGCGGGCAGAAGCCCGAGCCGTCGCAGTCCGGGTCCGCGCAGCCGAAGAGGCAATCGCAGTCCGCGTCGTTGTTCGTGTCGCAGGCCTCCTCCTCGGCGCAGCCCCGGCAGGAGGGCTCGGCAGCGCAGTCCGGGTCCGCGCAGTCGAAGAGACCGTCCTGGTCGTCGTCCCGGCAGTTGCTGCAGTTCTCGGGGCTGACGGCGCAGATGGGGCGCGTGGCGCAGTCCTCGTCGTCGCAGTCGATGCGGCAGTCGCAATCGTCGTCGCGGCCGTTGCCGCACTGCTCCCGGACGCAGAAGTCGCAATCGTCCGACTCCATGCAGTCCATGTCCGAGCAGTCGAAGTCGCCGTCGCAATCGTTGTCCAGCTCGTCCGCGCAGATCTCCGCACCCGTGGGCACGCAGGGCGGCCCGAGGTCCGGTCCCGCATCCGGCCCGGCATCGACCGGGTCGGCGCCGTCGCCCATAGAGGCATCGACGACGCCGCCACCGCCCTCGAAGGGGCCCGTCTTCAGCGGAGTTCGCGAGCACGCGGCCAGCGCCAGGAGGGCTCCGAAGAGCGCGACGCGCTTCAGAAGCGACACGAGAAACGTCCGAAGTTGCAGATCTCGGGGAGCGTTCCGATGCACGCGCGGCAGTCGACGGGGTCCTCCTGCCCGGAGAGGCAGCTCAGCTCCGGCAGGCCTGCGCCGCAGCAGTCTTGCCCCGGCAGCGAGGGATCGTCGGTGCCCTCGGGAAAGTCCACGAGGCAGCCGAGGCAGAGCTCCAGGGGATAGAGGAAGGGCGGACCCAAGATCTGCTCGCCGTCCGAGCGGCCGAGGAGCTCGACCTGAACCGTGAGGCCCTGCCTGCGGGGCGTGCGCCCGGCCTGCACGTCCGCGTCCATTTGCCCGAGGAAGAAGCTGGTCACCACGCGCGGCAGCACGTCGACCTCGAAGCTCCCGGTTCCGCCCGCCGCGATGACCACGTCGCCGCGAACGTCGAGGTCCCAGGTTCCGCAGCCTTCGTCGTCGGTGCAGTTGAAGACGAGGAAGATGTTGTTTTCGTCGAGCACGCGGACGCGTGCGCCGGTGACCACGACCTCCTCCGGTCCGGTGTTGGCGACCAGCGGCGTCAACACGTAGTCCGCGCGGTCCCCCGATGGCGAGGTCGAAGACCCCGTCGCGGATCGTGAGCCCAGCGCCGCGAGGGCTCAGCGAACAGTCCACGAGCGGCTTCTGGTTGCGGAGAATCTCCAGAACCTCGGCCGAGTCTCCGGCGCAGCCGGACAGCGCGAGGGAAGTAAGAAAGAGAAGAAGAGTGGCGGCCGGCGACGCGGACCGCCCAAGACGGTGGTGCCCACCCATACGAGCCAATCTACACGACGCTGGCCCTTCGGAAAGGGGCTCAGAGCCACAGGATGGTGGCAGCGGCCAGCGCCACGCCGGCCGCGAGCGCGGCGAGCGACGGGGAGAGCTCGCGGCGAGCACGGGAAGCGACGGGCGCACCCAGGGCCCGTCGAAGCGCGTCCAGGAGGGACGCGTCGTCGTAGGGGAGGGCGCGCACGCTTCCATCACGGCAGGCGATGACGGTCCCGCCGCGGATGGCGTACCAGCCCCGGGCGTCGGTCCAGGCGAGGGCCTCTTCGAAGCCGGGACCGGCCGTGGTGAGCGCATCGCCGACCCCGTGGCGAAGGGCGATGCCGGCGCCCACGGCGGCTTTCACGCCCTGATGCACGCCGATGGCGAGGGCCGTGCCCGCGACGAAGAGGGCCATGGCGATGCCCGCCCAGCCGAGACCGAAGGCAAACACGGGCATGAGCACCGCGGCCACGCCGGCCGTGGGCAAGAGCGGCTGCTCGGACAGGAGCGCTCGGCGCATGAGCTCCGGCGTGACCTGTCCTTCTCGCTCGACGGTCTCCATCGGGGCGGAGCATGGTCCGGGGCGCTGCGGCCGGCCAGACGCAAGCGCGCAGACGCGCCCGGCAGACGCGGGTGGCGGGCCGGGCGGCGGCTTCGCGACGTGACGAACTGCGGAAGCGCCGTATCCTCTTCGCGGTGAGCGACGATCCGGCGCCGCGCCCCATGGCGCGCCTCAAGGCGGCGACGGCGGCGCAACACCGGGCCACGGAGCATCGCCCGTTGCCGCGGGCTCTCGCGCGGGCGGCGCTTTCGCGACGTCAGTACGGGCTGCTGCTGCAGGTCTTCCGCCTGCTCGAGGCGGACCTGGAAGCCCGTCTGGACCTGCACGCCGAGGCGCTCGCGCCGGTCTGGGGCCCGGAGCGCGCCAAGGTGCACCTGCTCGAGGCCGACCTGGCCCAGCTCTCGGCTGAGGACGCGGCGCTACCGGCGGCGCTCGAGGCGGCGCTCCACGCCGGGTGCCCGGGGCCCCTGGGTTTCGGCGCGCTGCTCGGCCGTCTCTACGTGTTCGAGGGCTCGACGCTGGGCGGCGCGGTGCTGTGCCGCCGCCTGGCTGCAGCGCCGGAGCTCGCAAACCAGCCGCTCCACTACTACCGCGGCTACGGCCCGGAGCTCGGGCCCATGTGGGCGCGCTTCGGCCGCGGCATGAACGCGCTGCTCGCCCCGCCGCGCCGCCTGGAGGCGGCCATCGCGCACGCCCGGGCGACCTTCGACGAGCTCGGACGCGCCTTCGACGACGCCTGGACGGCTTCGGGAGCCGGGCTCGGCGCATCCCGCCGCGCCTGACCTGCGCGCGCGGTTCCGGCGATTCAGCCAAAGAGACTGAGCTGGGTGCGCTCCGGCGCGGGCCGGTGGAAGGGGCTCGGGCCTTCGCGCGTCCCGAAGCGGCGGACGTCGAGCCCGTGCCTTCGACGGTTGGTCTCGAAGAGCTGGCGAATGGCCTCCCAGCGTGGTCCCTGGCCGCGCATGCGGGCGCCGAAGCGGCTCTCGTTCATCTTGCCGCCGCGAAGATCCTGAATGGCGTGGCGCACCTTGCTTGCGCGAAGCGGGAAGGCGGCCTCGAGGCGCGCATCGAAGACGGGCAGGACCTCCTTCGGGAGCCGGAGCAGGATCATGAACGCGGCCTCGGCGCCGGCCTCTTTGGCGCGTTCGAGGATCTCCGGGATCTGCGCGTCGTTCAGTCCCGGGATCACCGGCGCCACGCTCACGCCCACGGGTACGCCGGCGTCCGCCAGCACCCGCACGGTCTCGAAGCGCTTCGTCGGCGAGCTCGCGAAGGGCTCGATGCCCCGGGCCATCGCGTCGTCGGCAAAGGGAATGGACACGAACACGTGGCAGCCGGCCTCCCGATGCAGCGCCGCCAGGAGCTCGGCGTCCCGGCGCACGAGCTTGCTCTTGGTGATGATCGCCACCGGGTTCCGGTACGCGAGGCAGACCTCGAGGCACGCGCGGGTCAGCCCGTAGCTCGCCTCGAGGGGCTGGTAGCAGTCCGTGTTTCCGCTGAGCACGATGCCCTCGCCCTCCCAGGAGCGCCGGTCGAAGGCCTCGCGGAGGCGCGTGGCCACGTTGGTCTTCACGACGATGCGCCGGTCGAAGTCCGTCCCGGCCCCGAAGCCCAGCCATTGATGCGACGGGCGCGCGTAGCAGTAGGCGCAGGCGTGAAAGCAGCCGCGGTAGGGGTTCACGGACCAGGTGAAGCCCACGTCCGGGCTGGTGTTCTTCGAGAGCGCGCTCTTGCAGGTCTCCTCGAAGACCTCGAGCTGCGCGGGTGGAGGCGGGCCATCCCACTCGAGATGCGCCTCTTCGAAGGGGTTCGGCGGGTTGGCAACGGGCTGGGGCACGCACTGAACATATGTTGCGTACGCCCTCGGCTCAACCCGGCCGCACTCCTTCGGCGGTCGCTCCGGCGCGGCTCTCTGCGCGGCTCCGGAGCTGCCGCTCACTCGTCGTCGAGCACGCCTCCGGCACACACCGGCGGTTCGTCGGCCAGCACCGGGCGACAGACCCGGCCTTCCGGGCAATCGAGCGAGGAGCTGCAGCGACCGATGGGCAGGTCCACGAATTGCGCCCGGAGCTGGTGCGCGAAGGGGTTCTGGAAGGGCAGGTGGACCGGCGGCGAGGTGGGGTCCTCGCCAGCGGCCGCGTCCCGGCGTACGCGCGTGATCCAAAGCTGGTACAGGTCCGTGCGCTCGTCGCCGAAGGGGGCCCGGCTCGTGAAGGTCATCCAGTAGGCGTCCGGGTCTGTCGTGTCGGGAAGGAAGGCCGGCCAGCTCGCGCTTGCCTCCCCGGGAAGGGCGCGCGTCAACCTCGTAGGCGAGGCGCGCCCGTCCGCGCTCGTGAGGTAGAGCGCCGCCGGCGTCGCTTCGCCGAGGTCGTCGCGCAAGCCGCCCCAGGGCCCGTGGACGAACACGAGCTGGCTCCCGTCCGGCGTGAAGGTCGGGTAGCTGAGCGCGCGGCCCCCCTCCGGCGCTCCCAGGAGCGCCGCCCCTTCCAGCCAGGCCGGGCCGACCGCGCCCGAGGTGTTCAAAGGCACGAGCGCGCTCTCTTCGAAGGAGAGTCGCGCTTCCGGGCCTGGCTCCGGCGCTGCGTCCACGCGCACGGCGACGAGTTCCCCCGGGCGACCGATACGAAAGGCCGGCATGGTGATCCGTCCTGGTGCCGGTACGGGGCGGATCTCCTCGGCGTCGAGCTCTTCCCCGACCGCGCGCACGCCCGTGATGAGCACCAACCCCCCCGGCGTGACGGCAACCAGGGACTCGCCGCTGGCGTCGCCTCCGGGGAACCACACGGGCGCGTCGGGCCCCTCGGCCCCTTCTGCGGGGTCGAGGCGGAGCGCCTCTACGTCGGCCATACCGGCGAAGCTCGTGCCCTCGAAGTAGCCGCCCACGTTCGTCAGCAGAGCCAAGCCGCCGCCGGTCACGAGGTGGCAACCCTGGCATTGGCCCGCGCCAAAGCTGCCGAAAGGCGCCGGGAGCAACACGTCGCGGCTGCCCGTCTCCGGGTTGGCCCGAAGCAGCCGGCCGAGGTCGTCCGTGGCTTCGAAGACCCAGCTCTGCACCCCGCGCGTCCGCACGAGCCGAAGGTCCCGGCGCTCTCGGCGCACGCGGCCCCCACTGAGCCGGGTGAGCTCCACGCTCAAGGTCTCCTCTGGCACGCTTTCGGCGAGCGCGGTGAAGGGCTCACCGCGGAGCGTCCACGTGCGCTCGTCGTCTTCGCTTTCGCCGCTCTCCGTGAAGCCCCGCTCCACGCGCACGTCCGGCGCGCCGGGGTCGCCTTCAGCCAACGCGAGGCATGGCTGCGATCGGTCGCCACCCTTTCGAAGACAGACGTGCACGATGTCCCCGGGCGCGCCCTGCGCCCAGGTCACCTCGAAGCCTCCGAAGGCCGTGGGAATCGCCGGCGCGATCCCGTCCGCCGCCGGCAGCGGATGCCGCAGCCCCGCGAGGTCTTCGTCCTCCGGGAGCGGCCCCGCGCGCGCCCGGAAACTATCCACATCGTCGGCGTCGAAGGGCCCCTCCACGAGCCGCGTGACCAGCCGAAGCGTCGACGTCGCCAAGATCTCCTGGCGGCTCGACGGGGGCGAGAGCTCCGCGACCACCACGAGCTCTCCCGCCAGGAGGCCGTTCGTGAAGAGCTCCGCCGGAGCTCCGGGCTCTTCGCTCGGCGCGACCTGCGCGAGGGTCGCCTCGCTCGTGCCCCAGCGCACCTCCTCCGTCACGTCGAGACGTTCGCCGGCCGCCGTGATGGCCGTGGCCCGGAGCGGCACCCCGGCGAGCGCGCCTTCCTGAAGCACGAGCGGGGCCTCCACGACGATCTCGAGGTCGCGTACGTCGAGCGGGGCCACCTGCAGCCCCGGCGCGCGCTCGAGCACGCACGCGCTGAGGACGCCGAGGAAAAGCACCAGGAGGGGCGCGCGGGTCATGGCGCGTCGCCTTCCAAGGAGCGGTGCCAGCCGAGCGTGAGCGTCAGCATTCCGAAGGCGGAGGGATAGCGTGCGAGCGTCGGCCGCAGGTCGCCGGCCTCGCCCGCGAGCGTGATGGCGCCGCCGAGCAGCCAGCCGCCCGCTGCGAGGTTCAGCCCCAGCTCCATGCCTCTCCGCCGCCACCCGGTGGCGAGTCCCAACGCGCCGCCGAGCAGGTTGCCCGCCACCGGGCCGAGGTCCTCCGTGGACCCCTGCTCGCGACCTGCTGCATCCAGGCGGCCGGCGCCGTAGAGCAATGCGGCGCTCGGCCCGAGCCAAAGGCGCTGCCCCACCTGCACCCGGTAGGCGAGCGCCGTGCGGAGCGTCGCCGCATCGAGCACGATGCGAGCGGGAAATCGGTCTTCCCCGAGGCTCACCTCTCGCGCGACGCGGCCGCGCTCCAGCTCGAAACCGAGAGCCAGCTCCCAGCGCCCGCCGAGGCGAAACGCGGCCTCGGCGCGGACCACGCCGGCCCCCCGTTGCCCGAGGCCATCGGCGGCCCAGCGGGCCCCGCCGCCTGCACGCAGCACCCCGGCGCGCAGCGCCCGACGCTCGGGGTCGCGCTCCCGGGCGACCTCGAGGGCGACGGCGCGCTGCGCGGGGGCCGCCGCGCGCCGCTGGGCCGACGGGGCGCTCGGCGTCACCCGGAGCTCCGTCCAGCTTGCGGCTACCAACTCCACGAGCCCGAGCGCCAGGAGCCGAGGCCGGGCCCGGGGGTCCTCACCGCCGAGATCGAGGCTTCGACGCAGTACCTTGCCCGTGAGCGTATCGGTGACCTCGAGGTCGATGCGCGCGCCCTCGCCGCAGTCCGCGTCCGCGCGCGTCACCTCCGTCTCCGCTTCGTCCGCCAGCCGGCCTCGGAGCTCGAGGCTCACGATGCGGCGCACCGCCGCGAGGCTGGCCCCGGCGGACCCCCCGAGGCAGCGGTCGAGCCCCGGGTCCAACCCGAGGCGCAGCGGGAGCTGACGCGGGGGCTGTGCCGCCGCCGAGCCGCCGAGGACAAGCGCGGCAACGAGCCTCGCGGCGACGGACATCGCCGCGGCGCGCGACCCCATGGCGCGCACCCGCGCCGCGTGCGGGAACCGGCGCGCTCCGAGCCGGGCGTCAGGGATGCGGGGCCTCCGCAGTCCCGTTTGCGCCGTCGCTCGCCTGGCTCCAGCGACGCACCGAGCCGGCGCGGGGGTGGTTCGGATGCGCGGCCAAGAAGCGCGCCGCCAAGGAGCGTGCTCCCGGACCGTCGCCGGCGCGGCCCCGGGCTTCCACCTCCCGCGCGAAGGCGTCGACGGCCAGGGGGCCGCGCGGACGGAGCTGCCGCGCTTGGGCGAAGGCGAGCGCCGCCCGCCCCGGCTCGCCCAGGGTCTCGAGGTAGAGGCGCCCCAGCGTGAAGGCCGCGCTCGCCGCTCGCGGGTCCCGCGCATGGCGCGACAACACCTGCCGGAGCGGAGGGAGCGCCTCCCGCGGATGGCCGCTCAAGCGCGCGACGTCGCTCGCCTCCATCAGCTCCGCCACCTCGTCACGCACTTGAAAGCGCCGTTCTTCGAGGGCCTCGTAGGCCGCCTGCATGCGTCCTTCGTCGGCGAGCTGTCGCCAATCGCGCGCCGATGAAGGGGGCGCTACCGCCGGCGAGGGCGGCGCCGGCGAGAGCGCGGGCGACTGCCGGTCAGAGCTCCGGCGCGCGCGTGGACGTGCGGAAAGAGCGGAGGTGCCGGAGGCCTCGCCGGCCTGGGGTGCGGCACGCTCCTGCTCCTGCTCCTGCTCCTGCAGCGCGGTGTTCTGCTGCAGCGCGGGGTTCTCGTCCAAGGGTGGGAGCAGGGGCGGGAAGACCCCTTGCTCGCCAGCGCCGAGCTCATCGGCTCCGGCCGTGGCGTCTCCCGGCGAACGCTCCCGGGTCCACGCCACCCGCACGCGCCCGTGGTCGACGGTCACGGCCACGCGCGCATCGCCCAGGTGGCGTACCTCGAACGCCGTGCCCAGCACCTCGACGGCGACGGGTCCCGCTTCCACCCGGAAGGGGCGGTGCTGCGGAACCACGTCGAAGCGCGCGGCCCCCCGGACCAGCCCGAGCCGCGTCCCGTCGGCGCCGACTTCGAGCACCTGCAGCTCGCTGGCCCCGTCGAGGCGCGTGGCCGTCGACCCGTCCGCGAAACGGACCACCGGACTCGGCGCGGCATCGCGGGAGGCCTCGGGCACCTCCTCGGGCAGCGGAGGCGTCTCGGCGGCCCGCGCGGAGCCCGGCACGCGCTCCTCGCCGCGCACGCTCAGTCGGCCAAGACCGAAGGCGCTGGCGGCAAGGACCAACACGGCCGCGGCCGCTGCGGCCACTCCCGCTGGCCCCAGGCGCCGGCGCGGGGCACGAAGGGATGTCCAAAGCGCCTGCTCCCGCGCCGTGTCCCAGCCGGGCGCGGACTCCGGCGCATGCGCGCGGAGCGCCGCCATCCGGCGCGAGAACGCGTCGTCCGGCATCGGCTCCTCGTTCCGGCGCGGGTCAGCCACGGGGCACCTCCTCGAGGGCGAGGCGCGCTCCAAGCTGCGCATGGGCCGCACGAATACGGCGCTTCACGGTGGCGAGAGAGCATTCGCAGCGGAGCGCACACTCTTCGAGGCGGAGCCCTTCCACGTGACGGAGTGTCCAGGCCACGCGCTCCGCCGGCGAGAGCTGATCGAGCGCGCGGTAGACCTGGGCGAGCAGGGCGCGGTCCTCGAGCGAGGCGCCTTCGCCAGCCACGCGCTCGTAGTCCGCCGGGAGCGGCGCGCCGAGGCCGAAGAAGCGCTGCGTCCGCCGCCGGCCGAGCTTTTTGGCGACGACGCGGGTCGTCACCGTCGCCAGCCAGCCCTTGAGCGCGGCCCGGTCGCGGACGCGATGCCAGCCCCGCATCAGCTCCACGAAGACCTCCTGCACGACGTCGTCCACTTCGTCGTCCCGGCCGAGCAGCCGGTAGGCCACTCCGCCCACGTAGCGCGCATGGGCTCGGTAGGCCTCCTCGGGCGTTCGCGGCACCTCCGGCGTGGTGGTCCCCGGCGACGAGGTTGTCCCCGGCGGCGAGGTTGTTCCCGGCGGCGACGGCGCTTCGGCGTCGGCCTCATGCACGAGACGGAGCGCCGGCGGCTCGGGTCGCCTCACCACGTCGCTCTCTCGCGGCTGCCGGTGTCCGCCATTGCGCCCACCTGACCACGGTACGGCAGCGGGCAGGGTGCGCGAAGGCGTTTTCGAGCCGGCGTTCGCTCCATGACCACGGGGTGCGCGGGCGAGGGGAAAACGGCTCACGGAGAAAATCCCCGCGCGCCGCTGAGCCGCTTCGGCGCCGGACTCGCACTACCGGCCGACTGCGCGGGGCCCCCGATGCTGCCGCGCGAAAGGAGACCCCGTGCGCGTTTCCCTGACCCCTGGTTTCGCCCTGATCCTCACGGCCTGCGCTTCCGGGCCGGCTCCCGAGGCGCCTGGCCGCCCGGACGCCGGCGCGCCACCGGAAAACACCATCGACGGCGCTTTCGCAACGGAAGCGTCAACGGCGCGCCTTCTTACCCAGGCCACCTTTGGTCCGCGGCCCGCCGACGTGGAGGCGCTCTTGGGAACCCGCGCCTCGGCGTGGTTCCGGACGCAGCTCGAGACGCCGCCGAGTTTGCTGCTTCCGCAGCTCGACGCGGCAGAAGAACGCTACGACGAGCGCGTCGAGGCCAACCCCGACTCCGTGCTCGAGGTCTTTCTCTACGAAGCGACGACGCTCGCCTTTTGGCACAACGCGCTCCGCGGCGAGGACCAGCTTCGGCAGCGGATGGCCTGGGCCCTCTCGCAGCTCTTCGTCGTCTCGAACGGCGGCGGGGAGGTGCTCTCGGACGTGCCGGCGGCCGTCGCTTCCTTCCAGGATGGGCTCATCCGCGGCGCCTTCGGGAACTTCCGGGACCTGCTCACGCACGTCACCTACGCGCCGGCCATGGGCTACTACCTGACCTTCCTCGGGTCGCAGAAGGCGGATCCGGCCACGGGCCGCCAGCCTGACGAGAACTACGCCCGGGAGCTGCTCCAGCTCTTCACCATTGGCGTGCTCGAGCTCGGTGCCGACGGCGAACCCGTGGTCCGCGAGGGCCGCGCGGAGACCTACACGAACGCCGACATCACGGGCCTCGCCCGCGTGTTCACGGGCTTTCATCTCGACGTGACGGATGTCGAGGTGGACCCGCGCGCCGTGCGCGCCGACCCGCAGGACTTCGGGGAACTGTGGCGCCTCCCCTTGCGCATCTACCCCAACCGCCACTCCGCGGAGGCCAAGTCCTTTCTCGGGACGACGATCCCCGCGGGCACGCCCGGCGACGAAAGCGTGCGCCTCGCGCTCGACGCCATCTTCGCGCACCCGAACGTGGCGCCCTTCATCGGGCGCCAGCTCATCCAGCGCCTCGTCACCACGGCGCCGTCGCCGGCCTACGTCGCGCGCGTCGCCGCGGCCTTCGACGCCGGCGCCGTGAGGCTCCCCGATGGCTCCAGCGTCGGGTCCGGTCGCCGTGGGGACCTCGCGGCGACGCTGGCCGCGGTGCTCTTCGATGACGCCGCGCGGAGCGCCGAAGGCCTCGCGGACTTGGCCTTCGGCAAGGTCCGCGAACCCATGCTGCGCTACGCGGCGTTCGTGCGCGCCTTCGTCCCGGAGAGGAACCTCGCGCCGCAGTACGAGTACGCGCTCTACGATACCGCCGGCCCGAGCGCGCTCGCCCAGCATCCGTACCGCGCCCGCTCGGTCTTCAACTTCTACCGGCCCGGGTACCTGGCGCCGGGTACGGAGAGCGGCGCCGCCGGCCTCACGGCGCCGGAGCTCCAGCTCGTCAACGCGACCACCATTCCCGGCTACGCCAACTTCGTGTTCCAGGCCGCCAGCAAGGAGCAGGGCGACTTCGACGACGAAGACCGCGAACTCCTTACGGCCGAAGAACGGGAAGCGGCGCTTCGCGCGATGGTCCCGGACTACGCGGCGGAGATCGCGCTCGCCGACGACCCGGCGGCGCTTCTCGCGCACCTGGACCTGCGGCTCACCTACGGCGCCATGCCCGAAGAACGCCGCGCCGCGCTCGCGGCGCTCGTGGCGCGCTTGGATGCCGGCGATGACCTCGCCCGCGTGCACCTCGCCGTGTGGCTCGTCCTCACCTCCCCCGAGTTTCTCGTTCAGCGCTGAGTCCAGGAGCACCGACCATGAAGCGACGTCATTTCCTTTCGCGCGCCTGCGCCGGCGCC
>JBCCAW010000234.1:0-8595 GCA_039814655.1 Myxococcota bacterium
AGGAGGCGAAGGAGGCACAGGCGGCGGCGTTTCCTGGACGTCTTGGAGCCGAGGCGTTCCCGGACCGGCGGCCTGCGCGCCGCGCGGCGCGCCCGCCGCGTGCGGCGGCGTCGAGGCCTGCGACGTCACGCGGGGGCGCGGCGTGGCCTCGCCGCAGGCCGCGACGACGAAGAGCAGGAGCAACGCACGACGCACGCTCCGACGGTACCGCGGCCGTCCGCGACCGGAAGAGCGCCGTGCGCGGGCGGCGCCGGGGCAGCCCGGGCGCTATGGAGGTGCCGGTGAAGCGCTATGCCCCGGCCGCCGCGCGGAATCGCGCGCCCTTGCTCGCCGTGCTTCAGCGCGTGCTGCCGGCGCGGGGCACGCTCCTCGAGGTGGCGAGCGGGACGGGGCAGCACGCCGCCTTCTTCGCCGAAGCGATGCCCGGGCTGGTGATTCAACCTTCGGACCCGAGCCCGGAGCAACGAGCCTCCATCGCCGCCTGGGTCGCCGACGCGGCGCTGCCGAACCTCCGCCCGCCGCTGGCCCTCGACGTGCGCGACCCCCGCTGGCCGCTCGAGGAAGCCGACGCCGTGCTGTGCATCAACATGTTTCAGGTGGCACCTCTCGACGCCGCCGCCGGGCTCTTCGCCGGCGCCGCGCGGCTGCTCGGGGAGCGCGGCGTGCTCTTGACCTACGGCCCCTACCGCGAAGCCGGCGCCCACACGAGCCCGGGCAACGAGGCCTTCGACGCTTCACTCCGGAAGAGACACGAAGGCTGGGGCGTGCGCGACATCGAGAGCGAACTGGTGCCGCGCGCGCGGGCCGCGGGCCTGGCCCTGAGCGAGCGTGTGGCCATGCCCGCCCACAACCTCACACTCGTGTGGCGGCCCGCGACCTCATGACCGACGCGCGGCGCGGTCCGCTTCTCATGCTCCTGGCCACGGTCTGCTTCACGGGCATGGTCGCGGCGGTGAAGGTGGCCCGGGACGAGCTCCCGGCCCTCGAGGTGATCGTGTGGCGTACGGGCATCAGCGTGCCCCTCGCCGGGTTCCTCGCGTTCCGAGGCCGCGCCTTTCGCCTTCACGCGCGGCGCCTCGTGGCGCTCCGCGTGCTTCTCGGCACCGGCGCCATGGTGTGCTTCTTCTACAGCGCCAAGGGCCTCGGGCTCGCCGAGCTCGCCGTGGTCAGCCGGCTGCAGCCCGTGCTCGTCGCCGTGCTGGCGCCGCTGCTCCTCGGCCTCGGTGAGCGGAGCGACGGGCGGCTTTGGATGCTTCTCGCCGCCGGACTGAGCGGCACGCTGCTCATCTTCGTGCCGGAGCTCCAGGCGCCTGCCAGCCTCCGGGCGCTGCTTCCCTTCGCCGGCGCGGCCTTGGCGGCTACGGCGTTCAGCGCGGCCGCGCACGTGACCGTGCGGCGACTGGGCGCCACGGAGAGCCCGCTCGCGGTGGTGTTCTGGTTCCAGGTGGGCGCCTTCTCTCTGGCCCTCACGGCGCTGGCCGTGCGCGGTGAGCTCCCCAGCACGCTCCCGGCGCCGAGGCTCTGGGCGCCGCTCGCGACCGTCGGCCTGCTGGCAACGCTGGGCCAGCTCTTGATGACCGAGGCCTACCGGATCTCCCAAGCGTCCCGCGTCGCCGCCGTGAGCTACGCGGCGCCGGTGCTCGGCGTTCTCGGCGACGCGCTGCTCTTCGGCCTCGCGCCGACGGTGTGGGGAGCCCTCGGGGCCGCGGTGGTCATCGCCGCGGGCCTCGCGCTCGTCTTCGCGCCCCGGGCTCAGACGGCGCCGGCGGTCTCCAAGTAGATCCAGAGCAGCCAGCCCAGGAAACAGGCGACGAGCGCCGCCCCCTCGAGGCGATTGATGTGCTGGTAGGGCCGGAAGGTGCGCGCGAGCACGAAGAGCAACACGCTCACGCCGAGCATCACCGGAACATCCCGCTGCATCACGTTCGCGTCGACGGGCCCCGGACGGATCACGCCCGGGAGGCCGAGCACGCCCAGCGTGTTGAAGAGGTTGGAGCCGATGACGTTGCCCACGGCGATCTCGTGCTCGTTCTTCCGCGCCGCCATCACCGTGGCCGCGAGCTCCGGGAGGCTCGTCCCGAAGGCCACGATGGTCAGACCGATGACGAGCTCGCTGACGCCGAAGTGCCGGGCCACGGTGGTCGCTCCCCAGACGAGACCGCGGGACCCGACGAGGAGCACGGCGAGGCCGGCGAGGAGCCAGAGCAGGGCCACGCCGGTGCGCATGGGGCGCGGGAGGTCCGCGTCCTCCGGGGACGCCGCGTCGCCGTGCCGGTCCCGACTGCGCAGCCCCTCGCGGACGACGAAGGCCACCATGAGGACCATGCCCGCGAGGAGCCCGGCGCCATCGGCGCGGCCCAGGTGCCCGTCGGAGAGCAGGCCCGCGGCCACGAGCATCACGAGGAGCATGACCGGAAGCTCCCGGGACAGGACGTCCTGGGGCACCTGGAGTGGGCTCACGAGGGCCGCGACGCCCAGCACGAGGGCGACGTTCGTGATGTTGGAGCCGATGGCGTTTCCGACGCTCAGGCCCGCCGCGCCTTCGAGGGCGGCAACGGAGGAGACGAGCATCTCCGGGGCGCTCGTGCCGAAGCCGACGATGGTCAGACCGATGACGAGGGGGCTCACGCCGAGGTTTCGCGCCGTGGCCGCGGCGCCCATCACGAAGCGGTCCGCGCCCCAGACGAGCGCGACGAAGCCAAGCGCGATGGCCAGGGTGGGGGTGAGCAGCTCCACGGAATCCCGCCCGCTCTAGTGACTGCGGGACGCGCCGTCGAGGGCTCAGTCGCCGAAGCGAAGCGCGAGGTAGGCCAGGGCGAAGACGGCCTGGAACGCGACGCCTACCCCGCTGAAGCCCCGAAGCGCCGGGCCCGGGGCGGCGCCGCGGGGCACCTCCGGTCCGGTCATGGCCCGGTGGTTGAGGGCTGCGAGGGCCGGCGCCGTCATGAAGCTCAAGGTGGCCGCCAGGTCCACGAGCGCACGTAGGGAGCCCCCGGCGAAGGCGAGAAGCGCCAGCGAGCCCGTCCCGAGCACGCCGGCGACGGTCCAGTAGGATCGGGAGCGGACCTCCGCGCGCGAGCCGCGGGCCCCAGCGGGGCGCTCGGGCTCGCGAAAGCGACGCATGAGCACGGCGAGGGCCCGCGGGAAGCCGTCGGCCACCGTCAGCGTGGTCGAGAACATGGCGAGGCAGGCCGCCGCCGCGATGAGCGGGCGGCTGAAGGCCCCGAGCTGCCGGGCGTAGAGGTCCACGAGCTGGGCGGCGAAGGCCGCGGGTGCGGCCGCGAGCTCCACCCCCGCGCCAGCGAACACGCTTGCGCCGAGCACGAGGAACGCGAGGGCGAGGAGCGCCGTGGTCAGGTAGCCGACGTGGAAGTCGAGGAGCGATGCGCGGACCGTGGGCAGGCTGTCTTCCGCTTCGGCCTTCGCGAGGACCCAAAGGGACTGCCACACGGACACGTCGATGGCGCTCGGCATCCAGCCCACGAGCGCCGCCAGGCTGAGGGCGCCCGAGCCCGCGAAGAGCGCGAGCGGGGGCACCCAGGGCCCCTCGAGGCCAGGCAGGGCGAGGGCCGTGGCGGCGAGCGTCGCGAGGGTGAGCGCGGCCACGGCGACCTTCGTGAGCGCGTCGAGCCAGGGAAAGCGGCCCACGCGGAGCAGGCCGTAGCAGAGCGCCAGGAGCAGCGCGCTGACGAAGACCGGAGAGGCCTCGACGCCGAGGAGCGTGAGCACGAGGGCCGCGGTCACGAGGGTCACGGCGGCCTGCACCGTGAACATGGTGCCGAGCGTGAGCACCGCGTAGAGCACGAGGGCCCAGCGACCGCGCCGCCGGTAGCCCTCGAGCATCGACGTGCCCGTGGCCGCCGCATACTGCGGTCCGAAGCGGAAGGCCGGGTACTTGATCACGTGCGCGAGGATCACCACGCCGGCGAGGGAGAGGCCGCCGGCGGCGCCGGCGCGCGTCGCCTGGACCAGATGAGAGACGCCGACGGCGGCGCCCGCGAAGAGCACGCCAGGACCGAGCGCCGCCAGCGTGCGACTGAGCCGGGGCTTCACGGAGGCCCGTCGAAGGGCGGCCAGGTGCCGCCGCGGGCGGCGTTCCAGGCCGGCGCGTCCCCTTCGGCGAAGGCGACCACGCGCTGGCGCAGCACGACACGGGTCACCGTGCTCGTCTCGGACACGGACCGGCGCTTGCCGACCTGCGTGGCAAAGACGGCCATGGAGCCGACCTTCGGGAGCGGAAAGCTCACCTCCACGATGCGACCGCCGGGCCCGCGGCGCTGCCCGCCGAGGAGCCGGGCACCGAGGATGGGGTGCTCACGCTCCTCCCTCGTGCTGCCAAGGTCCCGGACCACGCGGCAGACCGCGCCGGCGTCGAGGCCGTAGACGTGGTTTCGGCTCCAGACCTCGAGGGCGCACCAGGCGTCTTCGAGCGCCTCGACGCCCGTGGCCGCGTGGAGCTCCACCTCGACGCCGGTCTCGAGGGAGGCCGGGGACGGGAGGCTCGGCGTCGCCGGGGCGCTGCCGGGAAGCGCCGGCACGCCGCGCTGCGTGGGGCGGTCGGAGGATCCGCTCATGCGGCAAGGCTACCGCTTCTCGCCGCGCCGCCCTATCGTGACGTGATGGACCCCGAGGGGGAGCTTCGGCGCTGGCTCGCCACCCCGCGACGCACCTGGCGGTGGAACCGGGGCGAGACCGGCGGCTACGACGCCGTGGAGGCGAGCGGGGCGGTGCTCCGCTGGTACCGCTGGTCGCACCAAGCCGAGGAGGGCGGCCCGCAGGACCTGGTGCTGCAGGCGCGCGAGGCGTTCCTCCGCGATGGGCCAGCTCGGCCGGCACCGCGCGGGGTCCTCGCGCAGCTCCACGCGCACCTCCACGCGCACCTAGAGGAAGACGGCCAGGAATGACGCGGGCGCCATGGCGCCCGCCTGCGGTAGAGTCGCGCCGGTGAGCGAGGAGCGCGACGGGCGGACCAAGACCGCCGTAGGCCACGGACCGCCGGCGCACGACCTTCCTCGAAGCGCCCCGGCCCCCTCCGGCCCGCCGCCGGAGCCGAGCGGGCCCGTGGAGCCGGTCCGCGCAACGCCCACGGCCCTCGCTCCGATGACCCATGGTCACGACGACCGGCCGCTGATCGAGGTGGAGGTCGTCCACCAGCACGGCCCGGCGCCGCGCATGGAGACGACGCCCGAGGCCCTCGAGATCTGGACCATGAACCGGGTCTACGTGTGCGACGCGCGCGGCGTGTGCATCGCCGTGCGGCAGCGTCGCGGGGGCCCCGCGACCTCGAAGGACAGCCCCGTCGTGGGCGCCCGGCTCATCGGCGGGCAGCTTCGCGAGGGGGAGCGCTTCGGAATCGCCGTGCCCTACCCGCGCCCGGGTATGGAGGCGGTCTTCGAGCACGAACGGGGTGCCAAGACGCCCTTCTCGCGGACGAGCCCCGTGGAGCGTGTGGTCCTGCGCCTGCAGCACTACACCGTCGACCCGAGCCGTCTGGTGCCCACCTGGTCCGAGATCACCCGTCGGGGATTCTGAGCACGGTGCGGCACTGGGCGGTGCGGCACTGGGCGGTGCGGCCCTGGGCGCCGCCGCGCTCGCAAGGTACACCGCGGGCATGAACCGACTCGACGGAAAGGTCGCCATCGTCACGGGCGCCAGCCGCGGCATCGGCGAGGCCATCGCCCGGGACCTCGTGGCCCACGGCGCCAAGGTCGTCCTGGCCGCGCGAAAGCCGGACGCACTCCACGCCGTCGCCGCGTCCCTCGGCGACGCGGCGCACGCCATCGCCACGCACGTCGGCAAGGAAGAGCAGGTGGAGGCCTTGGTCGCGGGAGCCGTCGAGCATTTCGGCCAGGTCGACGTGCTCGTGAACAACGCGGCGACGAACCCCTACTTCGGCCCGATGATGAACGTGGAGTGGGGCGCCTGGGACAAGACCTTCGAGGTCAACGTGAAGGGTTACTTCATGACCTCCCGCGCCGTCGTCCAGCATCTGCTCCGGCGCAAGGCCCCCGGCTCGATCATCCACGTTGCGAGCGTTGTGGGGCTCATGGCAGCGCCGCTCCAGGGCGTCTACGCCATGAGCAAGGCCGCGGTGCTCTCGATGACCAAGACCCTGGCCGCGGAGCTCGGCCCCCAGGGCATTCGCGTGAACGCGATCGCGCCGGGCCTGGTGGAGACGCGCTTCGCGCAGGCGCTCACGAGCAACGCCGCGCTGAAGCAGCAGATCGTCGACCGAACCATGCTCAAGCGCGTCGGCGTACCCAAGGACATCGCCCCGGCAGCCACGTTCCTCGCGAGCGACGAGTCCGCCTACCTGACGGGCCAAACGCTCACCGTCGACGGCGGCTGGACCATCGGCTAACCCGCCGCACGGAAACGGAAACGGAAACGGAAACGGAAACGGAAACGGAACCGTCCCTACCGAAGCGCCCCCACCGCCCGCTCCGCAGCCGCGACGAGCGCGCCCTCCCGGAGCAGGCGCTCGGCGGCGGCGATGTCCGGGTAAAGCGCGCGGTCGCCTTCCAGCGGCGAAATCGCTTCGCGCAGGCACGCATGGGCTGCGGCCACGGCGCGTGCCGGACGCAGCGGCTGGCGAAGGTCGAGGCCCTGGGCCGCCACCATGGCCTCGATGGCGAGCACCGTGCGCACGTGCTCGACGACCTGCGTCAGCTTGCGAGCCGAGATGGTGCCCATGGAGACGTGGTCTTCCTTGCCCGCGGACGAAGGGATGGAGTCGACGCTGGCCGGGTGAGAGAGGATCTTGTTCTCGCTCACCAGGGCCGCCGCCGTGACCTGGGCCATCATGAACCCCGAGTCGAGGCCCGAGCGCGTCCCGAGAAACGGCGGGAGGCCGCTCGAGAGCGCGGGATTCACGAGCTGCTCGAGGCGACGTTCGGCGACGTTGCCCAGTTCGGCGACGGCCATGGCCGCCGCGTCGAGGGCCAGCGCGAGGGGTTGGCCGTGGAAGTTGCCGCCGCTCAGGATCGCCGGTTCGCCCCCCGCGCCGGGCGGGTGGTTCGCGGGAAAGACCAGCGGGTTGTCCGTCGCGGCCTCGGTCTCCCGCTCCAGGGTCTCCCGGGCGAAGGCCAGCATGTCCCGGCTCGCGCCGTGCACCTGGGGCATGCAGCGCAAGGAGTAGGGGTCTTGGACCTTCGCGCAGTCGCGATGACTCTCCATGATCTCGCTCTCGGCGAGCAGCATCCGCAAGTTGGCCGCCACGTCCGCCTGGCCCGGGTGCGGGCGCATGGCCTGGATGCGCGGGTCGAAGGGGCCCGCGCTGCCCTGCAAGGCCTCGAGAGACATGGCGCCGGTCACGTCGGCGCTCCGGCACAGGGCGAAGGCCGCGTGGAGCGCGAGCCCGCCCTGGGCGAGCATCAGCTGCGTTCCATTGATGAGGGCCAGCCCCTCCTTCGCTTGGAGGCGCAGGGGCGCGAGGCCCGCGCGACGGAGCGCCTCGCCGCCGGCCAGTCGCTCTCCTTCGAAGTCGGCCTCACCCTCCCCGGTCAGCACGAGCGCGAGGTGGGCGAGGGGCGCCAGGTCGCCGCTCGCGCCCACGGAGCCCTGCGCCGGCACGCGCGGCAGCACGCCGCGCGTGAGCAGTGCGAGCAAGGCCTCCACGAGCTCCGGGCGCACGCCGGAGCAGCCGAAGGCCAGCACCTGCGCCCGCAGCGCCAGAAGAGCCCGCACCACCGGCGCCGGCAGATCCGGCCCCACGCCGCACGCATGGCTGCGGAGGAGGTTGTGCTGGAGCGCCGTGATCTCCGCGGCGTCGATGCGCGTCTCCGCCAAGGCCCCGAAGCCCGTGTTCACGCCGTACACGTTGGGGGCGTCGTCGCCGGCCGTCGCCAGCGAGGCGATCATGGCGTGGGCCGCCTCGACGCGCCGGCGGGCGGCGTCTCCGAAGCGCAGCGGCCGCGACGCGGATGCCACCGCGGCCAGATCCTCCAGGCTCCAGCGCCGGCCCAGGTCCAGGGGCTCGCCATCGCGCGCGGCGCTTCCGGATGATGCATCGCTCATGGCCGGGACCCTCCCCGGCGCCCCGCGGGCGATCAAGAGCGTGCCGTGAGCGCACCCCGGGTACGTCGCCTTCTCACCCCGCCGGCTGGTCCCGCCCGGAGTCGAGCTGATAGGCTCGCGCGACCGCGCGCGGAAGAAGGTGCGCGATCGAACGATGGAACGGCCCCCGCCCACCGAGGCCCCGCGCGAGAGCCCGCGCCTGAGCGAAGCGCCCTCGCTCGCGCCCTCGCCGCGCACCTTTCACTCGCTCGCACCTCACGCGCTGACGCCCGAGGGTGCGATCGAGTCGGACGCAGCCACGGCGATCGCCGAGCTCGAGGCCGAGCTTCGCGCGTCCGGCGACGACCCGCGACGTCGGGCCATCCTTCAGTGGGAGATCGCCCGTGTCCACGAAAGCGAGGGCAAGCTCGGCCACGCCGTCCGGGCCCATCTCGCGGCCTTCAACCTCGACCCGACCTATCGGGCGCCCCTGCAGGCGCTCGTGCGCATCATGGAGCGCATTCGCTCCTTCAAGAACCTGGCGCGGCTCTACCGCGAGCAGGCCAAGCGGGCGGAGAACCCGGCCGAGCGCGCCGCCGC
>JBCCAW010000348.1:0-6316 GCA_039814655.1 Myxococcota bacterium
CAAGCGAGACCTCGCACTGCTCGAGGTCGACGTCGACAAGCCGGCCTTGGACGTCAGAGACGACGAGCCGCTGCTCGGCGAGTTCGCTGTCTGCCCCGCTGCGCTCGTCCTCGAGGAGATAGAGGAAGGGCGGCGACTGGAGCATGGCCTCGCCCACGGCCTGCGCCGCGCGTTCGAAGGGGCGCTCGAGATCTTCACCGGCGACGCCGCGAAAGAGACCCACGAAGAGCGTCTGCTCGCGCGCGTCGAGGGGCCGGCGAAAGAGGGGAAGGGCGAGCGCGTCGGCGAGGGCGCCGGCGCAGGCCATGCCGGTGTCCGTGCAGCCCGCCGCGGCCACGAGCCGCGCGAAGCCTTCCGTGGCGACGGCCGCGCGGGCGAGGGACTGGAACGCGAAGACCTGCGCTTCGGAGACGCTCTGCCCCGTGGCGACGGTCTCGAAGCCCTCGGCCTGGACTTCCGGGAGTGTGGCCACGGCGTCGACCGGCAGCGTCTCGCCGAGGAGATCCTCGAGCGTGAAGACGAGCTCCGCGTTGGTCAGGCGCCGGACGACGGGGGCGACGGGTTCGAAGGCCGTCTCCGGGAACGCCAGCGGCGGCTCGAAGGCGCCCGGCGGCAGCACGCCGGTCGTCTCCCCGGCCATCGGATCTCCGATGCTTCCGGTGCACGCGCCAAGCAGCGCGAGGAGTGCGAGCGCCCGTCCCACGCCTTTGACAATGCCCGCCGGCCGCAAAAGGGCTCGTTACGCCCGCCGCGTTCGGCCAGTTCCGCCGCCGTGACGCGGCGCGAGGCGCCGGTCCCGTCCGGCTTCCCGGCTACACCCGGCGGGTGCGCCGGGCTCGCGGCACGACCAAAGTGCCAATCAGGGACCGGCGAACACGGCGTCCACGTCGAGGGAACCGCCCAGCGCGTCGAGCTGGAGCGACTGGCCGCGTCCGGCCTGCTGGAAGGTCCAGACCTCGCCGCTCGCGTCGCGCGCGAAGAGTTCCACGCGCGCGGGGTCCTGGGCCACCAGCAGGTAGGCCCGGAGCGAGGGAAGCCGCTGGTAGTGCGCCCACTTCTCGCCCCGGTCGCTTGCTTCCGTAGACGGCGAGAGGACCTCGACCAGGAGCGTGGGGTTCGTGATGGCGTGCGGGTCGTCGCCCGCTGGGATGACGGGCCCGCAGACGACGGTGAGATCCGGGTACGTCGTTCGGTTCGTGGCCATGACGCGCACGCGCACGTCCGAGAAATAGACCGAGCAGCCCGCGGCGCGCGCCAGCTGACCAATCATGAGCGTAAGGTTGGCCGCGAGGCGACCGTGCTCGATGGTGCCGCCCGCCATGGCGACGACGGCGCCGTTCACGTACTCGTGCTTCGTCCCCGCCGCTTCCTCGAAGGCGAGGTACTCGGCGTAGCTCATGATGCGGGCGCCCTCGGTCACCACCTCATCGTAGACGTCTTGGGGCCGGTGACCACCCTCCGAAGGGGAGCCGCGAAGCCGCCCCGCCGCCCGACGGTGAGCCGCGAAGGGCACGCTGGGGCCGCCGTCCGTCCGGCGCCTCGCCTGACGCGAAATGGCGAGCCGCGCGCCATCGTGAGCGAGCGCTCGCCGGCCCCGCTGTGCCTCAGCTCGCCGGGGCCGGCTGGGCCGTGGGCTCGCTCTTGCGCTCGGCCGTTTCGTCGGCGAGGTGGAGCGAGAGCTCGTCCGGGTCCGTGAGCGCGTTGGCCAGGACCTCGTCGATCTTCTTCACGGGCACGAACTCGAGCGTTTCCCGGATCTCTTCCGGGACCTCCTCGAGGTCCGCCGCGTTCCGCTCCGGCAGGATGACACGCTTGATGCCGGCGCGGTGCGCCGCGAGCACCTTCTCCTTGATGCCGCCCACGGGCAGCACGCGGCCCCGGAGCGTGATCTCGCCGGTCATGGCCACGTCGTGGCGCACGCGGTTGCCCGTCAGCAGCGAGACCAGCGCCGTCATCATCGTCACGCCGGCGCTCGGCCCGTCCTTGGGCATGGCGCCCGCCGGGATGTGGATGTGCAGGTCGCTCTTTTCGAGGAAGTCCTCCGCGATGTGGAAGTCCTTCGCCCGCGTCCGCACGTAGGACATGGCCGCCTGCGCCGACTCCTTCATCACGTCGCCGAGCTGCCCCGTGAGCTGGAGCTTGCCCTTGCCGTGCATCTTCGTCGCTTCGATGAAGAGGATCTCGCCGCCCACGGCGGTCCAGGCCAAGCCCGTGGCCACGCCACTCTCGCTCGTGCGCTCCGCCACCTCGCTCGTGAAGCGGGGCGGGCCCAGGTACTCGCGGAGGTCGTCCGGCTCCGCGAGGGCGAAGGGCCCGGCGTTGCCCTCGGCGACCTTCACGGCCACGCCGCGAATCGCCGCGGCGACCTTGCGCTCCAGGTTCCGGACGCCGGCCTCGCGCGTGTAGCTGTCGATGATGGCCTCGAGGGTCTCGTCGCTCAGCGAGATCTGGTCCTTTTTGAGCCCGTGCTCGTCGACCTGCTTCGGCACCAGATGCACGCGCGCGATGTCGAGCTTCTCTTTCCGCGTGTAGCCGGGGATCTCGATGATCTCCATGCGGTCGCGGAGCGGCGCGGGGATGGTGTCGCCCACGTTCGCCGTGGCGATGAACATCACCTTTGAGAGGTCGTAGGGGATCTCCAGGTAGTGGTCGCTGAAGGTGTCGTTCTGCTCCGGGTCCAGCACCTCGAGCAGCGCCGCCGCCGGGTCGCCGCGGAAGTCGTGGCCGATCTTGTCGATCTCATCGAGCATGAAGATCGGGTTGATGGTCCCGGCCTTCTTCACGCCCTGGATGACCTGGCCGGGAAGGGCGCCCACGTAGGTGCGCCGGTGCCCGCGAATGGCGGCCTCGTCGTGCACGCCGCCGAGGCTGATGCGGTGGAACTTGCGCCCGAGCGCCCGCGCCACGCTCCGGCCGAGGGAGGTCTTACCCACGCCGGGCGGGCCGATGAGGCAGAGGATCGGCCCCTTCTTGTCCTTCTTGAGCTTCCGAACGGCGAGGTACTCGACGATGCGCTTTTTGACCTTCTCGAGGCCCGAGTGGTCCTCGTCCAGCACCTTGCGCACCGCGGCGATGTCCATGTTGTCCGTGGTCTGCTTCGACCACGGGATGTCCAGGATCCAGTCGATGTAGGTGCGGACGACCGTGTACTCGGCGCTCCCGACCTGCATGGTCCGGAGGCGCTTGAGCTGCTTGCGGGAGACCTTGTCGGCTTCCTTGGGCAGGTCCGCCTTCGTGATGCGCTCCTCGAGCACGTCGAGGTCGCCCGAGTCCCCGTCCTCTTCGCCGAGCTCTTCCTTGATGGCCTTGAGCTGCTGGCGAAGCACGTACTCGCGCTGGTTCTTGCCCATCTCCTCCTTGATCTGGGAGTTGATGCGCTCGCGCATCTTCAGGATCTCGAGCTGCCGCGTCAGCAGCCGGAGCACCTTCCGGATGCGTTCCTTGGCCTCGATGGTCTCGAGGAGCTGGGCCTTCTCGTCCACGGGGGCGTCGAGGTTGGCGGCCACGAGATCCGCGAGCTGACCGGGCTCCTGGATGGAGTCGATGAGCGAGCTCGCCTCCCGCGGCAGCTCGGGCATGAGCTGGATGACCTGCTTGGCGATGTCTCGCAGGCTCATGGCCAGCGCCTCGGCCTCCACGTCGTCGCTCTTCGGCTCGTCGAGGCGCGTGACCCGCGCCCGGAGGTAGGGCTCGCTCTCCGGCATGTGCTCGAGGCGCACGCGCACCAGGCCCTGGAGAATGAGCGAGTAGTTGCCGCTCGAATGCTTCAGCGCCTTCAGCACGCGGGCCGCGACGCCCACGGGGTAGAGGTCCTCGTGGCCCGGGTCGTCCGTCGCCGGGTCTCGCTGCGCGAAGATCGCGATGACCGGCTGGTCGAGGTTCTCGATGTCCTCCACGAGGGCCACGGACTTTTCCCGGCCGACGTCGAAGGGCGCCACCGCGCCCGGGAAGAGGACCGCGTTCCGGATCGGCAGCACCGGGAGGACGTCGTCGAACTCGATGGGGCCGTCGTCGGGGATGGGGGTCGTCGTCGTTTCGTCGTCGCTCATCAGCTCATCCTGTCAGCGGGGCCCCTACGAAACGCCGGGGCACACGCTGGCGTTACGGCGCGCTGGCGGTTTCCTGGCCAGCCTCGCTTCCGGGGCATGTCGGTCCCGCCCACGCCTGCGGGCGCGGGCCTCGTCAGAGCCCTGGGACGGACGCCGACGCACGGAAAGCGAGGGGACGAACATAGTCATCCCCTCGGCGGGAGACAAGACGGCGCGGCGTCCGGGCGCCCCGGGAAATCACTCGGGAATTTCCGGGTTCTCCGGCGCCCGGGCCTGCCCCTCCTCGGGCCGGGAGGGGGAAGCGTCTCCCGGGGCGAGCGTGCTGGGTTGGGCGGCTGCGTCGCCGGGCTCGCCCTCGGCGGGCTCCGCGTCGCCCTCGCTCTCCGGCGCGGGGTCGGCCTCGGGCGGTGCATCCGGCGCCGCCCTCGCGTTCCCGTCGCCTGCGTGCGGCGGGCCCGCGGCGTTGCCCGGCGGGTCCCAGCGGACCTCCGCCAGCGAGGAGCCCAGTTCGAAGTAGCTCTCCACGACCAACCGGAGCCGTCCGATGGGCGGGAGTTCCGTTGGGAGCACGTGCACCTTGGGCCGCGGGTCCTCTTCGATGCGCGGGAAGCTCGCACGGAGGCGATGCACCTCCCGGTCCTGAGCGTCGTAGAGTTCCACGCGGTAGCCGCGCACGCCGCGGTCCATCCAGTGGCCGTTGTGGCCGTTGTGGATGGTGATGCGTCCCATGGGAAGCGCATCGGCAAAGCGGCGCTCTACCCAGCCGCGCTGCCGGTCGTCGAGCTGCCACTCGGTGTTTGGGTCCCCGTCGAAGGCCTTGAGGCCCGCGTAGCGCGGATCCCCCTGGTACGCGCCGGAAGCCTCGACGCTGTCCTCGAGGGTGGCGGGCTGAAGGAGCGCGACCACGATGGCCGCGAGTACGGCGAGCCCGATCACGCCGCCCATGGCGAGGCGGAGCACCCGCGCGTTCCGGAGCGACGTGGCGCTTCGCGCGAGCGGCGTGAGGCCCCGGTCCACCGCGTCGCGAATGCGCTGCGTCCGCCGGAACAGTCGCGCGTGGCTCGCGTTCACATCGCCATCGCGGACGGGGGCCGCCCGGAGCTCGGCGCGCACCGCATGCAAGGCTTCGAGCTCACCGGGTCGGAGGCGTTTCCGGAGCAGCTGCGTCCAGGCTTCCTGTCCCGGGGGCGGCGGCGGGAGCGACACGCCGCGGCTGCGCCGGTCCACCGACGAGGCGCCCTCCAGCGTCGTCTCGAGCGCTCGGCGCGCGAGGGCGAGGGCCTCGGCGCCGTGTCCGCTCACCCAGAGCGTCTCCGCGGCTTCGCTCCGCTGGCGGCCCAAGCGCAAGGCCTCGGCCGTGGCGCGCTGGTTTTCCGCCGAGCGCCGCTCCGGGTCGTCCTCCGCCGCGCGGAGCGTGAGGCGTTCGGGGGGGCGGTCTCCCGGCGGCTTCCCGTCGCTCACGGCTCGCCCCTATCACGCGCCGGCGCGTCCCGCAGGCCGTCGTCGCGCTCGGCCGGCGGCGCCGCGGGCGCGGGCGAAACGCGGGGCGCATCCACCTGCCGGTCCCCGAGACCCACATCGTCCCGGGTGGTTCGTGGGTTGAAGAAGCGCTGCCGGTCGAAGTCCGCGTAGCGGTCGTAGCCCCGCTCGTAGTCCGTGACCGTCGCCGCGGCGAGGCCCGCGAAGGCGGCGAGGGCTGCGGCCAAGCTGAAGCGCCCGAGCGCCCGTGCGCGCCGGGGCCAGATCTCCGCGAAGGCGAAGGGCGCCAGCAGCAAGGCCACGAGGAGCAGCGCCGCGAAGCGCGTTTTGACGCCGCTGCCCGGAGCCTGGAGGGCGCCCGGGTCCACGACGAAGTTGAGCGAGTAGAACACGAGGAGCAGCGCGACGAAGGTGCCCCCGAGGAGGTTTGGTTTCCGCCACAGCTCGGCCAGAAAGCGCCCCGCGCCCACGACGAGCAGCGCATGCAGCGGCATCGCATACCAGCCGTAGGTCCAGTCGCCGCTGCCGATGGCGATGCCCACGAGGTACGCCACGAGCGGCGCCGCGAGCACCAGCCGCGGCCCCGGCGCGGCGCGGGCGTGTGAGCTGGCGAAGGCCACCCAGAGGAAGATGACCCAGCCCCGCCCCACGTGGTTCATGTTGATGAGCGAGTAGCCGAAGAAGCGCGTGAACACGTTGAAGTGCATGCCGCGGACGCCCTGCTGTCCCGTAGCGAAGACGAAAGCCTCCTCAACCAATGCGTCGAAGATCGCCGAAGACGTGCGCAA
>JBCCAW010000532.1:0-4210 GCA_039814655.1 Myxococcota bacterium
AAAGCCGGCGGCCCGGAGCCCGACTACAACCCTGCGCTTCGCCGTGCCTTGCAGAACGCCAAGGCCGTCAACATGCCGAAGGACAAGATCCAGGCGGCCATCAAGCGCGCGGAAGGCCAGGACGTCGAGGACTTCCAGGAGGCCATCTACGAGGGCTACGCGGCCCACGGCGTGGCCGTGCTGGCCGTGGCGGCGACGGACAACCCGACGCGCACCATCGCGAACGTGCGCGTGGCCTTCAAGAAGGGCGGCGGCACCATCGGTACTTCGGGCAGCGTGGCCTTCGGCTTCACGCGCATGGGCGTCTTCCGCCTCGACAAGGCCAAGATCGAGGACCCGGAGGAGCTCGAGCTCGAGCTCATCGACCACGGCCTCGAAGAGCTCGGCGAAGGCACGGGCGAAGACGGCGAGGCGCTGCTCATCGTGCGCACGGCCCTCGAAGACTTCGGCCGCATGCAGGAGGGCCTCGAGGCGGAGAAGGTCGAGGTCGTCTCCTCGGGCCTCGAGTTCATTCCCCAAACGACGGTGAGCCTCGACGAGGCGCAGACGGCAGACGTGATGAAGCTGCTGGCGCGCCTCGAAGCCGACGACGACGTGCAAGACGTCTTCACGAACCTCGCGTGACGAGGCGGCCCTGACGTGAGTCGCGGGGGGGAGAGGTGAGTCGCACGTTCCAGCTGCTGCTCGAAGCGCCGTCTGCGACCTCCGTCGCAGCGCACCTCGCCTTTCAGCGCGGCGTGCTGGGCAGGCTCGTGCCCCGGCTCGAGGGCCTGGGCCCGCGACGGCTGCGCCTCGCCGTGACCGAGGCCCCGCCGCCGCGGCTCTCCGCCGTTCCCTTCGTGCAGAGCGCCGCCGCGCTCTTCAGCGTCGAGGCCGAGGACCCGGCACCGTTTCTCGAGGCCCTGGCCCCGGCGGCGCGAGAAGAGCTCGGCGCAAGCGTCGCCGGTGCAAGCGTCGCCGGTGCATGGCTCGTCGACGCGGCCACCCCGCGGGAGGCGCCGCTGACCTGGGCGCGGGGCAGCCAGAGCCCGGGCGTGGGTCTCCTGAGCGTCTTCCGGAAGCGCCGCGGCCTCGACCGGGCAACCTTTCTCCAGCGCTGGCACGGCGGGCATACGCCGCTGACCCTGGAGGTCCACCCGGTGACCGCCTACCACCGCTGCGTGATCCAAAAGATGCTCCTCCCGGGCAGCGCCGACCTCGACGGCATCGTCGAGGAACGCTTCGCCGAGCGGGCGGACCTCGTGGACCCGCGGCGCTTCTACGGCGGGACCTGGGCCATGGTGCCCAACGCGATCCGCGTGGCCCGCGACATCGCCGGCTTCCTGGATGTGCGCGCCGTCCGCTCTTGGCTCGTCACCGAGCGCCGCATCGTGGAGCCGGCTCAGGCCCCGTTGAGCCAAACGTCCTCGGCGTAGTCCGCGGGGCTCAGGCCGAGGGGCTCCGGGCCCATGGGGACCACGCCGTTGCCCGTGCGGCCGAAGTAGCCGTTGCGCGCGTGGTCGAGGTTCGAGGCTTCGGCCACGCCGGGCACGGCGAGCATGCGCGCGAGCCAGTCGGAGAGGCGCGGGTAGTCGGCGATGCGCTTCCGGTTGAGGCGAAAGCGCGTGAAGTAGACCGGGTCATGGCGGAAGACCGTCGGGAAGAGGCGCAGATCCGCCTCCGTCGGCGCTTCCGACGCGACGAGCCAGGGCTGCCCTTCGAGCACGCCCTCGAGGTGGTCGAGCATCGCGAAGTAGCGGTCGAAGGCCCGCGCGTAGGCGTGCTGCGTCTTGGCAAAGCCGGCCTTGTAGGCGCCGTTGTTGATGCGCTGGTAGACGCGCGCGTTCATGCGGTCGATGGCGTCGCGATGCGCCGGGGGAACGAGCACGAGGTCCCGCGTGGCGAGGTCGCCAAAGGCGCCGTCGAGCATGCGGAGAATGTCCGCTGACTCGTTGCTCACGATGGCCTGGGCCTTCGTGTCCCAGAGCAGCGGCGCCGATCGCTCCCTGGAGCCCACGCGGCGGTAGAGCGCCTCGAGGTAGCGCTCCCCTTCCGCGAGGTCCGCGGTGCACCCGGGGATGGCCGCGTTGAACTGCCAGCCGTGGTCCGGGTCCCGGCGGAAGTAGACCACCGACGCCCCGATGGCCTCTTCCAGGCCCTTCACGGCGCGGCCGAGGAGCGCGCGATGGGACCAGGGGCAGTTGTAGGGCGCATAGAGGTGGTAGCGGCCGGCCTCCGGGGGATGCGTCGTACCCTCGGCGATGAGCGTCCGGTGCGCGCTCTGGGGCCGGACCCATTCGCCCCCGGCGCGGCGCTTCGTGGGGTCCTCTTCGGTTCCGGCGTCTCCCCGGTCCACTTGCGCGAGCAGGTCCCGCTCGTGCGGCGCGTCGAGCGCCGGCAGGCCGCCACGCGGCAGAAGGCCCCGTGGGTTGAGCTCGGGCTCGAGGCCGTAATGGTGCCGGCGCATGCCATCCCAGTCGGTGGTCTCGTGCAGCTCCGGTCGCTCGTAGAGGTCGCGGGCGAAGCCATGAAGCGCCGGCAGCTCGGCCAGGCGAAAGGCGTTCGCCTTGCTGAGCTCGTAGTGCACCGCGTCGAGGCGCACGAGGAAGGCGAAGAGCAGCAGATCCGCGAAGCTCGGCGCGGCGGTGCCCGCGAGAAAGCGCGTCGCCGCGAGGTGCGCCTCGACCTCGAGAAGCGCGGCGCGGTGCGCCTTCCAGGCCTCCTGGTAGCGCCCCTGGTCGGCCTCGCGGCGGAGGACCCACGTGGCGTCCACGAGGCGCTCGCTCACGAAGGCGAGCCACGGATCGCCGGCCTGCAGGTCGGGCGCAACGAGGCGCGGGAGCGCGTCGCGGTCGTCGGTGACGATGCGGCCGCTCGCGTCGGTCACGAGCGGGAGCGTGGCCAGGCCTTGGAAGCCCGGCCGGCTGCGCGCGTAGATCGCGGGCACGGCCTCGCCGGCGTAGGCCCCCGCGGCGACCACGTGGGTTCCGGGCCGGACCGGGGCGAGCGCGAGCGTGCCGGGCCCGAGCGCGTGCGCGGCCGCGAGCGCGTGCCCCCAGGCATCGCCCAGCGCCACGACGAGCGCGGCGTCCTCCGGAAGCTCCGCGGGCGCCGCGAAGGCAGGCGCCGGGCGAGCGGGCCGGCCGGCAACGACCGGGAGCGGTAGCGGCGTCTCGCTCGGAGTGCCGCCGTCGAGGCGATGCGCGTAGCTCACCCTCCCCCTCTGTGGCGCCATGGGTGGGCCGCAAGCGCAACGCTGAGTTGCGCGGCGCGCGCGTCCTCAGTCGGCGCGAGGCGCGAGGCGCCGCTCGAGCGCCGCGCGCACGGCCGGCGTCGGCGCGGCGGCGAGCGCCCGCTCGCGATGCCGGGCGGCTTCCTCCGCGTGGCCGGCGCGGCGATGGAGGTCCGCGAGCGTCGCGCTCCACTCGCTCGCGTCCACGAGCCAGAGCGGGGCCCGCGTGGCGGCGAGGAGCGCGAGGCCCGCTTCCGGCCCCGCGGTCTCGGCGAGGGCGAGGGCGCGCGCCGCGCGATGGAGCGGCGAGGGCGCGACGCGCTCGAGCAGGGCGTAGTAGCGCGCGATGCGGTCCCAACGCGTCTCCGCGAGGCTCGGCGCGAGCGCGTGCTCCGCCACGATGGCCGCCTCGAGATGATAGCGACTCGGCGCGTCGCCGGTGGCCGAGGCGCGGAGCCAGGCAAGGCCCCGCGCCACCTCGCCGCCGTCGACGGCAGCGCGATCCTGCTCGCCGAGGAGCAGCAGCCCACCGAGCGCGTCCTGGCGCGCCGGGAGCCGCGCGCGGTGCAGCGTCATGAGCGCCACGAGCGCCTTCACCTCGGGCCCGTCGAGCCCCTCGTGGCCGGCGACGCGAAGCGCGAGGCCGAGCGCCTCGTCGCAGAGCTCCCGGCGGAGCGCGTGCTCCGGGTGGGCCGAGAGGTGCCCTTCCGTGAAGAGCACGTAGAGCATGTGGAGCACGGCGGGCCGTCGCGCCTTCAGCGCCTCCGGGGCGAGCGGCGCGTCGAGGCGCGGCGCCTCGGCGCGCAGCCTCGCGCGGGCCCGGCCGAGGCGCTTGTAGACCGTGGCCTCGCGCGTGAAGAGGAGCGCGGCGATGGCCCGCACGTCGAAGCCCACGAGCACCTTGAGCGCGAGCACGAGCTGCCCGTCGCGGGAGAGCGCCGGGTCGGCGCATACGAAGAGCATGCGCAGCAGCTCGTCCTTCAGCTCGCCGGGGAGCGC
>JBCCAW010000775.1:0-2187 GCA_039814655.1 Myxococcota bacterium
CCAGCCCCCATTCGCGGCGGGCGGCGCGCAGCCTGCTAGTGGAGGGCCGCTGAAACCCGGAGCGCATGTCGGGGTGGGGTACTAGCTTGGGGCCATGACTCGTCTGCCTCGCCTCGCCTTGCTCTGCGTCGCCGCGTTGGCGACGAGCACGCTTCCTTCCGACGTGCACGCCTGCTCTCAGCCGGCGCTCAACGTAGGCCGCGTACTCGGCATGCCCTCCGACCAGCGCGTTCCGCCCCGGCCCCTTCCGGAAAACGCGGCGATGCTCGCCTCGAACGCGCCGGCCGACACCCCCTCCTTCCGCGCGGGCGGGGTCGAGCTGGTGCGCATCGCCGACGTGGACAGCGAAGCCCTCGAGTTCGTGGACCTTCGTGAGGCCATGACCGCCCCCACCGATACGAACCCGCCGGAAGCCGTGACGCTGGTCGGCTACGAGACCGAGCCCGCAGGCGCCGGTTGCGCGGGCCTGCAGCGCATGTTCTTCGAGCGCTTCCCCGAGGACGAGACGACCGTCACCTACGCGCTCTACTTCGGAAACACCGAAGCCGAAGCGCGGGCCTCCACGGCGCCAACGCAGCTCTTGGTCTACCGCAGCGACCTCGCCCGAACCGATCGGCAGGGCATCTACTGGTACGCCGAGGCGCCTCCGGCGGATTGGGTGCGCGTGGTGACCCTCGACCAGGGCGGAAACGCGGGTCCGAGTAGCGACCCGTTCTACGTGGGCGCGTCCGGCTGCTCGGCCGCGCCTTCCCCGGGCACGGGTCTGGCGCTGGCGCTCGTCGCCCTCGCAATCCGTCGCCGACGCCGGGCCCAGCCGCGCTGAGGACCGCCCTCCGAGCCGCGACGTGCACGTTCACCGGTCTCTCACCCGTCGCCACCGGTCGAAGGCGACTCCGCCCAGCTGGCTCAGCCGGTGCGGGGCCACCGTTTCGTTGGTCGAGTCCGAGGCGAACGTTTCCGCGAGGCTCGCCATCCGTCAGCGTCCGCTAAACGCCGCGGCGCAGGTGGGAGCCCCGGCGCTGCAGGTCCTCGACCGCGAAGACGCAGGTAAAGGGCACTTCCACGGGCAGGGCACGCCCGTCGCGGTTCCGCGCAGGGGTGAAAGGGGCCTCGATGAGTAGGCGAAGACACGCCGCCGCGAAGGGGGCCGCCGTCGTGGAGACCAGCCGGTGCCCGGAAGTTGTCCCGTCGACCTCTATGCGCAGGGTGAAGCGCGCTCGTCCGTTCATACCCGCCTCCCGCGCCTCCCGCGGGTAGAGCGCAACGAGGCGCTGGTGGATGTCCGCCGGCGCGACGGGAGGAGAACCGCCGGCGCCCAGCACCGACTGCAGGTTCGGGGCCGCGTCGCCGCCGACGCACGGCGCAGGGGGCGCGTGGGCGCAGGCCATCGCGCCGAGCAACCCCGCGCAGGAGAACAAGCGAGCCGTCGACACGCCGCGCACCACCACCACGCCACTGGACCACGACGCGGCGCTGGCGTTCAAGGGGCCGCCGGGGCCCACGCGCTCAGCGGAGCGTCTCGAGCAGGTCGAGCACGAGCGGCGCGGACCAGTCTCGGGCGCCGTCGAAGCGGAAGCGAATGACGCCCTCCTCGTCGACGATCCACGTCTCCGGATAGAGGCGCGTGCCGAACTTGCCCTCCACCGTGCTCTTGTCCGGGTCGAAGAGGTGCGTGAGCCGCGGCTCGGCGGGGAGAATGCGACTCACCGCATCCCAGCCCTCGTCCGTGGACACGGCGACCACCTCCACGTCGTCCCGGCCGGCGACCATGCTGGCGAGCAGCTCAAGGCTCGGCATCTCCTCCACGCAAGGCGGGCAGGTGATGCTCCAGAAGTTCATCAGCACGACCTTCCCGCGCTGGTCCGAAAGGCGCCAGGTGCTCCCGTCGCGGCGCCTGAGCTCCACCTCCGGCGCCGCGAGGCGCGTGCCGTAGTAGTGCGGCGCGCCGGCCTCGCGCGCGTCGGTGTCCGCGCTCATGCGCGCGTCGAAGGCCCGGAGCTCTTCGAAGCGGGCGCCGCCGAGCGTGGCGCGGAGCGGCGCCTCCCGGGCGCGGCGCGTGCCGTCGGCCATGGCCTGACCGAAGAGGCCGACCAGCGGCACGCCAAAGAGCAGCGCCAGCGCCAGGGCCTTACGCGACGCGGGATGCCCCGGGGCGCGCGCCTCCGCCTCGTGCGCCGCCGCGTCGCG
>JBCCAW010000437.1:0-5174 GCA_039814655.1 Myxococcota bacterium
CCCCCCCCCCCCCCCCCCCCCGCGGCGAGCCCCGTCAACGTGAGCCGGAGGCGCTCGGCGCGTACCAGCCCGCGGCGCTCCAGGACCAGCAGCGCCTCGGCCGTGTCCGTAGCGCTGACCCCGAGCACCAGCGCGAGCTCGCCGAGCGTCGTCGGCTTCTCGGCGAGGCGGAGCAATGCATCGAGGAGACCCAGCATGAGCCTGCCGCGCCGCGCCGCGGGGGCCGTGGGGAGCGAAGAGAGAGGGGAGCGGGCGTCGTTCGAGCGGATCATGAGCCAACGGTGCCCGACCACTGATAATGCGTCCAGTTTTTGGTGTGCAGTGGTGACGATTTGATCAGTATTGCGCCGGTCCGTGCCACCTCTGGTACCTGAACGGTGTGACACCGGACGCGCTCCGACCTCGCGGGGGCGTTCTGTCCAGGCGGGGTTCAGCGGCTCTTGGAAAAATCCGTGAACGTTGATGTGGCGAGCGCGCGTCCCGTATCATCGCGTTTCATGGGCTCAGGCGACGATCCCGTGCTCGGCATCGATCTGGGCACGACGAACTCCGTCGTCGCCGTGGCCAACGGCGAAGAGGTACGCGTTATCACGACGGACCTCGGCAACCGGCTGATCCCCTCGGTCGTGAGCTTCAGGCCCGACGGAGCCGTGCTGGTGGGCGAGGAGGCGCGCGAGCGCCGGCTCATCGACGCCGCCAACACGGTCTACTCGGTGAAGCGCCTCATCGGCCGGCCCTTCTCCTCCCCGGAGGTGAGCCAGGCGCAGCAGCGCTTCGCCTTCGAGCTGGTGAAGAGCCCGAACGGCGCCGTGCTCGTCGACATCCGCGGTGAGACCTACACGCTGACGGAGATCAGCGCCTTCGTCCTCCGTGAGCTCCGGCGCCTTGCGACCGAACGTTTGGGACGGTCCGTCGAGCGCGCGGTGATCACCGTCCCTGCGAGCTTCAACGAGCTCCAGCGGAGCGCGACCAAGGCTGCCGCGCGCGTCGCGGGCCTCGAGGTCGCCCGCATCATCAACGAGCCCACGGCCGCGGCGCTCGCCTACGGGCTCGGCAAGGCCCAGGCCGAGCGCGTCGCCGTCTACGACCTCGGCGGCGGCACCTTCGACCTCACGCTCCTGGAGCTCGAGGGCGACGTCTTCGAGGTCGTGGGTACGGCCGGCGACAGTTTCCTCGGGGGCGACGACCTCGACCTCGTGATGGCCGAGGTCATGTGCGAGGCGAGCCTGGCGCAACACCGCTTCGACCCGCGCACGGACGACCAGGCTTACGAGCGCCTTCGCGCTGCCGACGAGTGGGCGAAGTGCCAGCTCTCGGAAAACGACGCCGTGGAGGTCGTGGTCGAGGAGCTCAGCTACGGGCGCGGGGGCAAGGCGCTGGACCTCGACTTCCGCATGGAGCGATCGGACTTCGAGGACCGCGTCCGGCCGCTCCTCGCCCGCACCTTCGACGTCTGCAACGTCGCCATGGACGAGGCGAGCCTTCGCGCGCGCGACATCGACGCGGTGGTGCTCGTTGGCGGGTCGACGCGGGTGCCCCTCGTGCGCCAGATGGTGAGCCAGTTCTTCGGCAAGGAGCCGCGCACGCACATCGACCCGGACCTGGTGGTGGGTCAGGGCGCCGCCATCCACGGCTTCGCGCTGATGGGGCGCCCGAAGCGCAAGGCCAAGACGTCTCTCGGGAAGCTCTCCCTGCGCAAGGTGAGCGCCGCCGAGCTCGCGCGCCTCAAGCGCGAGCGCGAGAAGCGCCAGGCCGAGCTCCCGAAGCAGCCCGCCTTCGCGCCGACGGCTCAGGTAGACCTCCCGCCGGAGGCGCTCGTGGGTGCGGTGATGCCCAAGTCGCCGGCAGAGCTGGGCGGCATGCCGGGCATCGTTCTTGCGGGCGGCGTCGTCGAGGAGAGCAGGGCCAAGCTCCCGGACCCACGGCGCGAGCCGACGGCTTCCTTCCGCCAGGGGTCGACGGCGCGCAACGACGAAAGGACCGTGCAGCAGCCGCTGCCTGGTAAAACGACCATTCACGGCATGCCGGCGGCGCCGCCGCCTCTGCCGCCCGCTCTGCCGCCGGCGCTTCCGCCCACGAAGCCGGTCCTGGCGAGCGACATTCCTTCGCTTCCGCCGGACGCTTTCGACCTGGAGGTTCCGGACTCGCCCTCGTCGGAGGGGTTGCCGGGCCTCGTCATCGAGGTGGACGACGACGACGAGCCGGCGAGCATCGAGATCGCCCAGAGCCTCGCCGTGGGCCTGGGTTTCGGTCTCGAGGTGGGCGACTCCCCACCGGAGGCGAACGAAGGTGGCCTGCCCGCCGTGCTCGCCGGCTTCGTGGAGCCGCTCTCGGGGCCGTCGCCGCTCGCGCCGCCGCCGCCGCCGGCGGCCATGCTCTTGCCCGACGCGGACATGCCGCTCCTCATGGACGTCACGCCGCACGCGCTCTGCATCGAGACGGCGGGCGGCTATTGCCAGCAGCTCATTCGTCGCAACGTGCCCGTCCCCGTAGAGCAGGCCCGGGTCTTCAGCACGGGCTCGGACGGGCAAGAGTCCGTGGCCATCCGCATCTGCCAGGGCGAGGCGCAGCGCTTCACGGAGAACCAGCCGCTCGGGGAGATCGAGCTTCGCGGTCTGCGCTCGGCACCGCGCGGCGACGTGAAGATCGATGTCACCTTCATCATGGACGCCAGCGGGACGCTCTCCGTGAAGGCGTCGGACATCTCCACGGGCCGGGCCCAGGAGATCCGCATCCAGCTGCTCGGGGGGGCAAGCGAAGAGGACATCGAGAGCATGCGGCGGCGGCAGCAGGGCCTCGTGGGCGGTTGACGCATGAGCACCCTCGACCAGCTCGACTACTACACGCTCCTCGGCGTCGAGGAGACGGCGGAGCGCGGCGAGATCAAGCGCGCCTTCAAGCGCTTCGCGAAGAAGTACCACCCGGACCGGCACGCGGGCACGGCGGAGAAGGCGGAGAAGGCCGCCGCCATCTATCGCCGGGGCAGCGAGGCCTACCAGGTGCTGACGGAGCCCGAGGCCCGGAAGCGCTACGACGAGGCGCTCGCGGCCGGGCGGCTCCGGCTCACGGCGGAGGAGCTCGACCGGGCCTTTCGCGGCGAACCGCCGGTGCCCGTGCCCAAGAAGAGGGCGCAGCCCATCAAGTCGCCGCAGGCGCTCGCGCTCTTCAAGGAGAGCGTGCAGGCCGCGAACCAGAAGGACTGGCGGCGGTGCTGGCGCTCACTCAAGGATGCGCTCGACGTCGAGCCGGACAACGAGTTCCTCCGGGAGCGCTTCACCAAGCTCGACCGTAAGCTCCGCGACCGCCTTTGAACGGCCGGTGTTGATCGGCCAATGGACCGGCTTGGCCGTTCTCGGAGCGATTTCGCAATGTCGAGTCCGGTCCGGCCGCAGGCGCCCCAGCCCGCGGTGTTGATCGGCCACTGCACAGGCTTGGCCGTTCTCCCGGTCTCTTTGCTCTATGGCACTCTCGGCGTTCCGTGCGTCTCGCCGTGCCGACCTCGAGGCTCCTTGCCCTGGCCGCCGTGTGGTGCGTCGCGGTCCCGGCATATGCCGTCCCCGGGCCGGCGACGACGGCCGTGCTCGCCAACGCCGACGTGCCCGAGTCCGTCGCGCTCGCCACGCGCTACGCCGACGCGCGCGCCATCCCCGCCGTCCAGCGCTGCGCGCTGCCTCTGCCCACGGGGCCCGCCATGGAGCAGGGCGCCTTCGAGTCGGCGCTGCTCGCTCCCCTCGAAGCGTGCCTGGGGGCCCTGGCCGACCGCATCGAAGCCGTGGTGCTCGTGCGCGGCGTGCCGCTTCGCGTCACGGGCTTTCCCGGCGGCCGGCAGGCGAGCCTCGCCGCCGTGCTCGGCACCTGGCGCTCCACGCTCGGCGCTGGCGGCGCGTCCCTGCGAACGCGCGCGCCCGGCGTCGACGCGATGTGCGGCGCGGCTCCCTGCTACGCGGCGCGCTGGCGGAACCCCTTTCGCGCCGGGACCTTCGAAGCGGGCTGGGAAGCGACCCGCGACGGCGTGCGCTGGCGGCCCGTACTCGTCACCCGCCTCGACGGCCGGAGCTTCGACGCCGCCGAAGGGCTGATCGAAAGCGCCCTCTCAGGCGAAGCCGCTGGCGGCGTGCCCGGTGAGGTGCTGCTCATGGAAGGCGCCGACGCGGCGCGGGGCGTGCTCGACGTGGAGTACCCGGCCGTGCTCGAGGCCCTCGCCGCGCGGGAGATCCCGGTCGCCAGCGTGCCCTTCGACACGGACCTGAGCGGGCGTGATCTGGCCGCCTTCGTCACCGGTACCTCACGGCTCGGAGACGCCATCGAAGGCAACCGCTACGCACCCGGGAGCATCGTCGACAACCTCACGAGCCTCGGCGCGGTCCCGCGGAACTTCGAGGCCACGGGGGAGAGCCAGGTCTCCATCGCGCGCTGGGTAGCCGCGGGGGTCGCGGGCGCCCACGGCGCGACGGCCGAGCCGCTCAACAACACCTTCCCCTCGCGGCGCTTCCTCGTGGACTACGTCGATGGGAGCACGCTCGCCGAGGCGTACCACCGCAACCTGCCCTTTTCCTTTTGGCAGAACCTGGTGCTCGGCGATGCGATGGCGGCGCCCCATGCGCGGCGACCCGCCGTGGATCCGGGGCTCGAGGACGGGGCGAGCCTGCCGGGGCCCACGGAAGTCTCGCTCTCGGCCACCGATCCCCGCGCGGAGCGGGGCATCGCCACCCTGCGCGCCTACCTCGACGGCGTGCAGGTGGGTGCGGCCGAAGGCGCAGAGCTCGACCTCTGCCTCGAGCCTGCCGCCGAAGCGCATGTGCTCTTGGTCGTGGCGCAGGCCGCCGCGGCCCCGGCCGGGCCGGGCGCGTACCGGCCGAAAGGCTGGGCGGTGCGCCGCGCGCCCCTCGCTCTCAGCACGGCCTGTGGCGGTGACGACGCGGGCGGCGAAATCGACGCGGGCGCCATTGACGCGGGCGGCGCCATTGACGCGGGCGGCGAAATCGACGCGGGCGGCGCCATCGACGCCGGCGCGCTCGACGCCGGCGCCGCGGAGCGCGCCGGCGGCTGTGCGGCCAGCCCGGCCCCGGTGACCCTCGCCCTCGGCCTGGCACTCATCGCGCTCGTTCGCCGCCGCGTCTGATCAGAAAACGAAGGGGGCCATGACGAACTTGGCGCCCGCCGATCGGTGTGCC